>DAOUGM010000099.1:0-1736 GCA_034428895.1 Anaerolineaceae bacterium | reverse complement strand
ATTGTGTTTAGGGCATCATTTTTCTTATAATTGACATAAGCAGTGGAAAGTTGGCAGAAATCGACCTCTCCTTGACCTGTATTGTCCGACAATCCACAAAAGGAGAAATATGGAACCGATCAAGTATGCTGATTTGCCCGCCTTCAAGGTGATGGGCATGAAATACCGCGGCGATAACGCGCACCAGGAGATCAGCCAGTTGTGGGGCGAGCTCAACAAGCGCGCCAAAGAGATTCCCATGGTGGGCGATGCCGCCTACGGGGTGTGCTTCATTCTCAAGGATGCCCCTCCCGGTCACATGGAATATGTGGCGGGGTTCAAGGTGGAGAGCGCCGGGAAGATTCCCGAAGGCATGATTGTCGTGGATGTGCCCGCCAACCATTACGCGGTCTTCGCCCACCACGGCTCGCTCGAAACCCTGAAAGCCACCTACGAGCATGTTGTTCACTGGATCCACCGCGCGGCGTTGACTCCGCAATCCGGTTACGACCTGGAGGTCTACACCGACGAATTCAAGGATTTCGCCCCCGACTCCGTCTTCTACATTTACGAGCCGACCAAATAAGGCGAACTCTTTTTTCAAGTGAACAACTGTTCACCATGAAGCATCAGGTGAAGGAGTCTCACCACCTGGCTTCTTCAATTATCGTTACGTTGAGTGGATTCCGCCGCTTCCGCCGCGCTGCGAGCGCTCTTTGTGTATCTCCTCCGCCGGCAGCTCCTCCACTGGCTCGCAGATCACCGGGATCTGCACCAGTTGGGCGATCGCTTCTCCGCGCTGGATGCGCAGTACGCGCCAGGAGTAATTGACCACCTTGACCAGGATCTCCCCCTGGTAGCCGGCATCCACGATGCCCGCGCCAATGAGGTGGTTGTTGCGCCCCTTGGGGCGGATCTCCAGCATTGTTCCCTCGGGCACCTCGAAGGTGACCCCGGTGTGCACCACGCGGTAGGAGAACGGCGCGATGCGCACCGTTTCGCTGGCAAAAACATCCACGCCGGCGTCAGTGGGATGTTTGCGCGAGGGCGCACTCGCTGAAGGATCGAGCAATGAGTACTTTAACGTCATGATCACCTCTTCGTTCCCTATTATAAAGGAAGTATTGTACGCCGATGTAAATTGAAACATTTCTGCCTTACCCAGGATGAGTCGGCTTTTAATAAAAATTATATGCAATTTTAATAATATTTATGATAAAATTTATCTAAATTATAGTAATTGACTGCGCAAGGAGGTGCGCGATGAAAGTGTCAAATAAAACCATCGTGGTGACCGGAGGCGGCAATGGCATCGGCCGCGAATTGGTGCTGGCCTTGCTGCGCAAAGGCGCGCGTGTGGCAGCCGTGGACATCAGCGAGAAAGGGCTGAAGGAAACCGCTGACCTTGCCGGCGACCTGCGCCAAAAGTTGAGCACGCATATTTTAGATATTACCGACCGCGCCGCCGTGGATGCTCTGCCCGCCGCAGTCCTTGCTGCGCACGGCAGTGTGGATGGATTGGTCAATAATGCCGGCATCATCCAGCCTTTCGTTTTCTTCAAAGATCTGTCTGATGCGGACATCGACCATGTCATGAAGATCAATTTTTACGGCACGATCCATATGACGCGTGCTTTCCTCCCCCTCCTGCTGCAGCGTCCGGAAGCACATATCGTGAATGTGTCCAGCATGGGCGGTTTCCTTCCCGTCCCTGGGCAAACGCTGTACGGCGCTTCCAAAGCCGCGGTCAAACTTTT
>DAOUGM010000098.1:0-6018 GCA_034428895.1 Anaerolineaceae bacterium | reverse complement strand
TTCCCCTGAGAGAATAACGAAATGGCAAGCGTACACCCATCATCAACTGATGCCGTAAAGGATCTGAACAGCAGCGATGTTAATGCACAGACTGAAAAAGACACATGGTATGGCCCCAATATGCAATGTGAAATCGATACTGGTAAAAAAAATTACCTATCGAATTTTTTCGGGAATTATCATTTAGTTTGATTAATGCCACTACCGGTGGAATAAAAAATGTAATGTGCCAGAAGAAATAATATCTGCGATTGAATGTTGTTGGATTCTTCAAAGTCATATTGAAGATAAAGCACACGATGGTATTCAAGACACAGGGTATATGTGGATAATCCACGAAGTTCCAAATATGTTGCAAACCCTCAAAAACCTGAAGGTTTCGTTTAGGGAAGTGTAAAGCGTGGTAGGTTGAGATCGGAGTGGAACAAGGGATTACCACGAAAATAAAAAATCTTATAGTCCAAAAGGGCACCAAATATATGGGATCAGATGACAACAGCAGCCATATTTACGCCGTTGATTTTCAACGCACAAAGTAGCTTTTGAAATCATTGGTTGAGAGCTCAAGCCCCTTTGCGCCCACTTTGCATATATGGGGGAAGTTTAAGCGCAAGACCTCGATTAGGCGGAATGCGAGTTTGCTGCTTCGGAAAACCAGTAGATCTGCCACATATCAACCAAATAAAGACAATAAAGCAACAACCAAAAACCAAATTGGGATAAAATTAACTGTAAGCAAAGTAAATGATCGCTTGCATTAAAATTAAATATTTGTCCAAAACATGGCTGCCACATGGCTGAGGGGAAAAATTGATAAAAAAAATTTGGGCATTTGGTGTTTCGCTTTATTTTTTACTCATCATTAGCATACTAAATTTCAAAACCCCATTAATCGGTGAGGACTTTGCTTTAAGTATCCCGTACGCCACAACTGATATTCCGGTAATTCAAAAAATTCCACTAATTTTTGCAAAAATCCATTACCAATCCACGATTTGGAATGCGAGATTGGGTGAACAACTGGCAATTGTGTTTTTAGGATTTAATAAGGTAATTTTCAATATCGTGAATATCCTGGTAACAATTGGTTTTATTTATTTAATTTTAGTTTATGCGGAAGGCAAAATTCTAAAGGTCAATTTTAAAGTTATCTACCTCATGGCAGTCTGTGCATCACTTCTGCTGATCATTCCAATTGCAGGGGATATTTTCCTCTGGATTTCCACCGCAACCAACTATTTATGGGGTGTGAGCCTTTTGGTATTGTTTTTTTTGCCATACAGATTCTGGTATTCTGGAAGGGATTTATTTGATAATAAACCAAAAAATTTACAGATAGTTTTTTCAATTTTGGCTTTTTTTGCCGGAATGACAAATGAGAATACCGTCATTGCAGTAATTGTGATGATATTGGCTGGGTTTTTGTTAATCAAAATAAAATTGCTGCCTCCATACAAGTATCCAAACTGGTATTGGAGAAACCTGGGTTTGCTATCAGCCGGATACTGTTATTTGCTTTTTTCACCATCAACAAAATTTAGAAACCAATACTATATCAAGGCATATGGAATTACAGAAAATGGAATCAGTTTTTATCTGAACAAATCTGTGAAATTAATTGGCCACTATTTTCAAAACACAAAAACCCTTTTATTCATTCTTGGAATTTTTCTTGTCGCGCTCCTGGTCATTTACGCCCTCAATCATTCAACTTTCAAAGAAGGCAGAAAAAATCATTTTCCAGTATTGTTATTTTTGTTTGCCACTTCATTGGTTAGCGTTTTTGCGTTGATATTTGCACCCTATTTTGAAAGCAGGGCTCTATTTTTCCATTGGTTCTGGTTATTTGTTTTGCTGATGTATTGCACAAAGGAAATCATTGCCCATCGAAAAGAATTATTTTTAATGACGCTGCCAATCATATGTTTTGGATTATTTCAATCCGGATCAATTTATAAATGTACAAACGAATTATATTTTCAATCGAATATTCGACACAATTACATTCTCAGTGAAGTCAATCGCGGCTCACTTGTTATTTCGGTTCCCGGCATCAAAAATACCTGTCCGAATATTTTTTCCGACCGCGAGGGATGGTTGGTGTCATTCAACCACGACGAAGTTTATTATGATGTTGACGATATTCAAATTACGAATCCATAAGCAGGGGATTTGTGATAGTTTGTTCATCATCATACCTTTGTATGATAAAAAAAATTCCTATTTACTATTGAATCGTGAGTTATCAATCCACTGGTAATTATTCATAAAAAATGTTTGGGGTAGCGATTCGGGAATTGATGTTCATTCCCTCTCTGTGTTTACTTTTTTGATTTACATATTTTCAAAATTCGTTGGCAACGATCTATAAATTATTTCAATACCTCAATGGTATGCCCCACAACAGAAGATAATAGATGCTGAATACGGTGTTCCCCGCGACCAGCGCGAAGCACATGAACGAAACCCATCTGCTTTTTTGCTGCGGCAAGCCCTTCACGTAATGATCGACGAGCAACCCAGCGGCGAACGCAATGGTGAGATAGACGGAGAAAAAGAGGTCAATATCCTTCAAAGGACCCAGTTTGGGGATCATGAAAAAGAAGTACACGAACTGGTAGAGCAGAAAGAGAGCGGGGATGATGAATTTCTTCTGCTTTAAATCTCCTTTTATTGCCAGCAGCACGATCATCCCCAGCAATATTAGGGTGGAAGAGATCCCTCCCGCCCAGAAGAGCATGAAGAACATCATTTTCAAATGATCCGCGGAGAAAGCGAAAATCGGTTTAAAGAACGGCGTCATGCCGAAAGCCTGGCCCAGAAATTGTTCCGCGGAGTTTTCATCTCCCAGGTTGAGCGTGTAGGCATACTGCTGGATGAAACCCTCCAGCGGGCCTTTCCAGAAGATCGCGATCAGGGCAAATACCCAGCCAACGGCAAAGAGCAGCGCAACGGCTCCTCTTTTGATCCCTGCGCGCACGAAGTACAATCCCAAGAGGAACAGGCTGAGGGGAACAAACGCGGCATATACCAGCGCGACAACTGCCGCAAGCAGCCCAACCAGGATAGGATGCACCTTTTCAATGGCTTTTTGATCGAGGAAAAGCAGGCACAGCATGAACAGCGGGGTAATGAAGGGATAGTATTCATTGTATCCGCTGGAGAACAGGAGCCAGACTGGGATGCTGAGCGGCAGGAGGATCGACAGCCGTCCAGGGTATTTGCGCAGCAGAAGCAACGATGTGAATACCATGACGAGGCTTCCAAAAATGCGGATGAAAGCATCGGTCAGGTCAGGCTCGGGCATCCCGCCGGGTAAAAACAGTGGCACGATCAATTTTTGGTAGATGAATTCAAGTGATTCCGATCCAACCAGGTAACGGGGGAAATGTGTGCCGGTGGAGAGGAGGTAATTCAGCTGGTTCTGGTCGCCGTATCTCTGGAAGGGAATCTTCAGGATCAGTACATTAAGGATGACAAACGCCAGGATGATCAGCCAAAAAGCCGTACCCAAGGTGTGTTGGATCCTGTTTTTGTTGACCCACCAAACATATCCAATCAGGAATATGAGTGGAAGGATATAGAACAGAAAGAGGACAAAATAATCGTCTTCCCTGACGCGATACCCGCCCCACAGCCGGCGGGAGATCAGGGCGCTGCCCAGCCAGGCTGTGGTGTACACAAAGAATACGCTCAGAATTTCAAACAACAGGAGCAACCGTGTCTTTTCATCCCCGGTTTTGTTCCTGGTGATCGTGTTAACCAGTTTATCTAGCATGGCTGGCCGTTCCCCTTGAGGACGCACTGGATCATTGAAAAAGCGATTATAAATTCAGAAAATGCAGTTGAAAAAGGGCATATGCATTCTTGAGTAGTATATTCAAGAAGCATTACCCGGTTATTTTTTGGCTTCTTCCTCTGGCGCCTTGCGGTGCTGCAGGAATCCCTGGACGACCTGGAACAGACCCAGCAGGATCAAACCCAACGCGAGGAAGCTAAAATCGCCGGTTGTTGTTTCGCTGCCGGGTTTGGGCTGAGAAAGAAAATAGGCAATGGCTCCGGCAACGGTGAAAATGGCGCCGGTGATCATCAGCCTTCGGGCGCTCTTTTTGGTGACCTCAGGCACGATGCGCAGCTTCGACCCGGTGAGGAGGTACCCCCTCTCGATCTCCGCATCCTGAACGACAAACCATTCCTTGTCCTCCACTTTTTCGTATCCGCGTACGGTGAAGGCGGTTTTCTTGGGGATGGTTTTGAGGATCGGGGAATTTTCGTCGGGTGATTCGTGCACTTCCTGTTCACTGCCGACAGCTTCCACTTTTTGGATGGCGAAAATGCGAGTGTTGCCGGGGATGTAACCGGTCACGCCGTTGTCGAGGGTGATGAACACCCAGGAATCCTTCTTCTTTTTAATCACTTTACCCAGCTCGAACTCGTCCCCTTTATGCATGGTGGCGATGGACAGCGTTTCCTCTGTGGGTTCCTGCCTCACGCTTGCGATTTCATCTGACAAGGTTGCTTTCATTTGATCACTCATCTCCTGACGGTTTACTTGTGGTATAGGTCTCAATGGCCCAGCGATTGCGTTTCGCACAATCTTCCGCCCATTGTTCATTTTCAAATCCAATTTCGAGAGGGATCGCCGCGGGATCGTCGATACTGTCCACGACAATGATGCGCGCGTCCGCCCGGCGCGATTGGGTTGGATCAAAATTTCTGGCGGCCAACCACTCCCGCACCTTTTTTTGCTGTTGTTTTTGCAGCAGCCAGAAAACCCCGATGATCAGCAATCCTACAATTGCCGGGATCCTCCAGTATTTTTTCAGGTCGGCGGTAACCCCCAGGTCGGGAAGGATGTTGGTCAGCAGCAGAAGACCCACTGCCGCCACCAGCGCGCCGATCATATAGCCGAAGAAATTTATGCGCGCCTGGCGACCCAGTGGAGTTGGATCGCGGTCGAAAGATTCGGGGTCAGTCAGGAAATCTGACTGGTAGCAGGATTCACATACCCTGATCTTTAATGTGTATTTCTTGTCCAGGGCAAACCTGGGCCTGTATAGCCCCGGGCGTTTGCGGCCGGCACGCAGTTTCAGGCGGTGGGTGGCAAAGAATTCCGCGGGAGTATTACCGCAGCGCGAACAGCGTTCGGGATGGTCGAGGATCAGCGTACCGCCTACGGCATCCTGGACCGTTTTGAATGGAACAAGGATCTTAACAGGCATGACAACTCCGGTTGAACGATTCCGGTTTATTGTAACTTAAAAAAGTGCGGCGGGACTTGTTGCATCCCGCCGCCGAATGTCACCAATTCCGCTCCAACGCTTCGATACGGAGCATGACTCTCTCCAGGATCGCCCTCAATTCTTCATCGTTGAGGGCTTTGCGTACCTTTTCCAGATCGGCTTTGCCCTGCCGGCGGGCGGTGTGGGCGGGGGTGGGTTCGAGGATGAATTTACCGTCTTTCTTGATCACTTTGCTCATGGCTGCACCTCCACGACGAGCAGACCATTGCCGGCGGCGCAATATTGCGTGCGGTCGGCGGGTTGGATGATGAACGTGCCGGGGACGTCCGTTCCAAGCAGGATCTCGGCGACCCCATCACTGAGGGTGAGGATCTCGATGGATCCGTTCACGTCCACGGAAACGGTGTGAGCGCCCGGGCAGGAAACTTGAACGCTGAGCGCGGGGTCACCCTGCTTGACCTGGATAGTCTCGCCTGAGCGGCCCATGCAAGTCAGCGTGAAGCGCTGAGCGAACTCGACGAAGTCGGTATCGATGAGCTGCATGGTTTCACCCAGGGCAAGGTTATAACCTAAGAAGGGACGCTCGGAAAAGGTTTTAATACTTCCATCTTTAGACCTGATCACTGTGATCATGGCATTATCTCCATGCTAGAATGCGGTAGAAACCGGAAGAGGATTGGCGGCGGGTGGCATAACAACAGCCGTTGGTGGCATTGGTGTTGGTTTGAACGATCACGGCCGTGCCGGTGACTGAAACGAGGGTAGCATCTCCACC
>DAOUGM010000097.1:0-35375 GCA_034428895.1 Anaerolineaceae bacterium | reverse complement strand
GGACGGCCGGGATAATTCATACGCGCTTCAGTTCCCAGGTCAAGAAAATCCTGGAGGGTTGAAAGGGCAAAAGCGGCAGGCGAGCTCCATACCGCGCGAATGAGATCCCAGGCAATGTCTTCGCCAGACCTGGCGAGGTAGCGGCGGCAAAAATCCTTTTCCGATTCGGGTGCGGTTTCGTACCATCCCCAGGTGGTGTCGTTGTCATGCGTACCTGTATAGGCGACACAATTGACCGGATAATTATGGGGAAGGAAAGGATCTTCTGGTGTGGAGGAAAAGGCAAACTGGAGTATTTTCATGCCTGGTAGGTGGAATGAATCGCGTAATACCACCACATCCTGGGTGATGACTCCCAGGTCTTCAGCAATGATGGGAAGATTCTTAAATGCATTTTGAACGGCGTTCATGAAATCCTTGCCAGGACCCTTCACCCAACGGCCGATCTCAGCGGTGGGCATGTTGGCCGGGATTTCCCAGTACCCGGCAAAACCGCGAAAGTGATCGAGGCGGACGATATCCACATTCTTAAGCACCGATGCAAAACGTTTGATCCACCAGGAGTAGCCAGTATTTTTGTGCACATTCCATTTGTACAGCGGATTGCCCCATAATTGACCGGTGGGCGAAAAGTAATCGGGCGGAACCCCTGCGACCACGGTTGGTTTGCCGTTTTTACCCAGGTGGAACAGATCGGGATGCGACCAGGCATCGGCGCTGTCGAAGGCAATAAAAATTGGAATGTCGCCAATGATCTGGATCCCTTTTTGATGGGCGTAATCTTTTACCCCAGCCCACTGGGCTGCAAACAGGAATTGGCGGAATTTGTGTTTTTCGATCACTCGATGGTTTTCAGAGGTGAAGAATTCCAGCGCAGCAGGATCACGTTGACGTAACTGCTCCGGCCAGTTATCCCAGGAGCAGCCTCCCTGCGATTCTTTGACTGCCATAAAAACAGAAAAATCAGTTAACCAGTCGGCTTCTGCCTGGCAGAAGGTTTCGTATGCCTGTTTTAATTTTACAGACCTGGATTTGGAAAAATGGACAAAAGCCCGATCCAGTATTTTGATCTTCCACTCGATCGCCTGGCCAAAATCAACGTGATCCTCAGGGAAGTCCGGCCGGTCGGCAATATCCTCGCGGGACAACAGGTTTTGATCAAGCAGGAGTGTGGGACTGATGAGATATGGATTACCCGCAAAAGCACTGAAACATTGATAAGGAGAATCACCAAATCCAGTTGGTCCGAGGGGGAGAACCTGCCACAACTTGCAGCCGCTTTTGGCCAGAAAATCGATCCAGCGGTAGCAATCCGGTCCAAGATCGCCAACTCCATCTGGTCCGGGGATACACGTGGGGTGAAGAAGGATTCCGGATTTTCGTTCCATGATCATATCAACCTCTTTTGTTTCGCTTATTTCTGCCAAGAGAAATGTATAGATTTATATATTCCAGTGCCGAACGCGACCAAGAAAAATCCTGGCTCATGGCGTTGCGCATCAATTGGTTCCAGCGAATATTATTTTTGAAAACGTCCATCGCCTGCTGAAGTGAGCGGCTGAAAGAAACCGGTTCCGCAGTTGAAAAAAGAAAACCGGTGGCATCTTCGTGCGCCGATTCATCGATGATGGAATCCACCAGTCCACCGGTAGCACGCGCCACCGGGACGGTACCATAACGCATGGCGATCATCTGCGCCAACCCACAAGGCTCATACCTGGAGGGCATTAAGAGGATATCCGCGCCGGCATACATCCTGTGAGACAGAGGGGTATTGAATTGGATCGAGGCGCGAATCTTTTGCGAAAAATCCTCAGCCAACTCCCTGCAGGCATTTTCCAGGCGTGCCATTCCGGTTCCCAGCAGGATCGCCTGGAATGGGACGTCCTTCATCATGCGCAGACCTTCAATCGCAATATCGATGCCTTTTTGCGGGTCCATGCGGCTGATCAGAACAAGAAGGGGAATGGTCTCGTCCTGGTCCAGCCTGAATTCTTTTTGGAGGGCGGTTTTGTTGATCTTTTTCTTTTTTAGTTGAGCACAGTTGAAATTGGCTTCGATTTTTGGATCCGTTGCGGGATCCCAAATTTCCACATCCAAACCGTTCAATATTCCTGATATGTGATTTTTTCGCGTTTTCAAAAAATCCTGCAAATCACAGCCGTACTCTGGGGTGAGGATTTCACGGGTATAGGTCGGTGATACGGCAACGATCTGATCGGCAGCGGCAAGCCCCATTGGAAGCGGCAAGGTCTTCGCCCAATGCGGCAAATGCCTGTTGGCAGCAGGAGGGATGTTATATTGGGACAATCCTTCCTCAGAGCCGGCACCCATGAAGGGAAGGTTATGAACGGTAAGAATAGAGCGAGTGGTTTTCAACTCCCTGGGTTTATCCACCATCGTTTTCAAAGCATGGATTGCAGTAGCCGTATGCCAATCATTGACATGCAGGATATCCACTTTCCATTCCAATGCGTGGGGGAGAGCAAGGCAGGCAAGAGAAAAAAAGACAAATTTTTCCGCATCCGCTTTGAAATCAGCGCCATACACCGCGGTGTTGCGCGTGACCGGCTCGCCAGAGATCAAATACGTGGTGATGCCGGTAATGACGGTTGAATATACTTCAGCAAGGATAGGACCATGGATCGAATCGACGGTATAAGAAGTCACCCTTTGAACAGGCGTCGATCCTTCCCTGATTTGCGGGTAGTAAGGAATTGCCAATCGTATATCAATACTTTGATCAAGTCCACCGGCAATGGAAAGATTGGCTATGGCTCTGGGCAAAGATCCAGCCACATCGCCCAAGCCGCCGACCTTGACAAATGGATCGGCTTCAGCGGCGATGAAGAGGATGTTGAGCGATTCTCGGCTTGCATTGACCTTTGCCCGGAACACGTTTACCTGACCATTTCAATATAATCTTCCGAGGTTGCTTCTTCCAGGTCTGCACCTAAAAATTCGATCAACTCGGTGACCAGCTTTGATTTCATTTCTGCATCCTGGCGGCTCCAGGTGCGGCTTTTGATCTCCATGAAACAACCCAGGTCGGGTTTTTTAATATTGTCAAAGTTGATGAAAAACTCGACATCCTTATAACTCACCAGGTATCTGACGCGGTCCTTCTCTATCTCTTTCTCCAGGTGAGGTTTAAAGTACTCGCGGTAGAAACGAGGGCTTTGAGTGGCTGGAGCGAGGTACCTGCTGCGGGAAAGGAGGACTTCCTGTTCAAATTTATCCTCACTGGTAGGTCCAATCAGTGTTAATCTTGACCTAACCTGTTCAATCTTACCCTGTTGATCCAGGAATTCATCTTCGCGGTAGCGCAGTATCCCCTGGTCCAGATCGGTGAAGAAGAAGTAGAGGTCGAACTCGCGATAATGACGCTTGCGGATGATTTCGATATCCGAATCGAGCAATTTCTGGACCATGGCCTCGGGATTGTGGATCCTTACTTTGGATTGAATCTCGAACGATTCTTCCTCGGAGGTGCCGCCGATGGCTACAAGTTTGGAAAGAACAGAGGATTCACGCTTGATGAGGAATTGATCGATCTTTTTGGCGTATTCGGCGGCCTGGAGAAGCAAGTCAGTTTCATTCAAAGCTGCAATGATCCGATCGCGCATCAGCCATTTACCATTCACCATTACGTCAGTCACATCATCGGCTTTTGCAGCATAGATGATCTGAGAATAGGTTCCGTTAGGATCGTGCCTGAAGCGGGGACTATTGTGCAGGGGGGTGAGGTCAATCAGAATCAGGTCGGCTCGTTTGCCTTCCTCAAGTGATCCGGTAAGATGACTGATATGCATGGCCTGGGCTCCAAGCAGAGTGCCCATCGCGAGAGTGGTTCTCGCCGGCAGGGTGGTGGGGTCACCGCTGAATCCTTTCTGGAGGAAGGACGTCAGGCGCATTTCCTCGAACATATCGAGGTCATTATTGGATGAGGGCCCATCTGTGCCAATGCCGACCTTTAAACCGATTTCCAACATGCGCTTGACGGGTGCAACACCGGACGCCAGTTTCATGTTCGAAGAAGGATTGTGTGCAACTCCGGCACCGAAATGCAGTAAAGTATGCATCTCTCCTTCGTCGATATGCACGCAGTGGGCTGCCAGTACCTTGGCATCAAAGAGGTTTTGCTTTTTAACATACGGGACAACCGGCATTTGATTCTCGCGCCGCATATTTTCCACTTCTATGGCGGTCTCGGAAATGTGGGTATGCAGCGGAATATCGAATTCCACAGCCAGGGCGGAGGCGGCCTTGAGGATCTCAGGCGGGCACGTATATGGAGCGTGCGGAGCGACCGAGGGAACAATTAAATCATGATCCTTCCAGCGGGTGATAAAGTCACGCGACATCTCAAGTGACTCTTCAAAGAACTGGGCATCCGGAGTGGGGTATTTCATAACGGTTTGCGAGCAAACCGCGCGCATTCCGATTTCTGCCGTCGCTTTTGCCACGTCTTCCTCGAAATAATACATATCGGCAAAAGAGGTGATTCCTGAACGGATCATCTCCGCACAAGCAAGTTTGGTACCCAATTGGACAAAATCAGGTGAAACAAATTCGCGCTCGACAGGCATCATGTAGCCCATCAGCCAGACGTCAAGCCGTAAATCATCCGCCAAACCGCGCAGCAAAGTCATGGGTACGTGAGTATGGGCGTTCACCAAACCCGGCATCAGCACCTTTCCCTGACAATCGAGACGTTTTTCTGCCTCGTATTGAGCCAGGATCTCTTTTTCATCTCCCACAGCAGTAATGTGCGACCCGCTGATGGCTATTGCGCCCGGGTGGTAAGCATGAAAATCCGAGTCCATGGTGAGAATTTCTGCATTGTGGAGGATCAAATCAACTTTTTTCATTATTTTCTCCAGGATGAAGTGCTTTCAGTTTTTTCCATAAATAACCAAGACTGGTGTTTACTGCCCAGGTTTCAGCCATAGATGATGGTCCGTTATAGAAGCGTTGTTCTTGAAGGGTTTCATTTTCGAAGGAAAAGAATAACTGAAGGATGAAAACATCCTCAGTGGGCAGCAAATTGACTCCAAATACAACCGACCTTTCCTCAAAAATGCGGATATCGGCTAATTCTTTCGAAAGGTCTCTCTCAAAAATCGAGATGTTGTCTGAGTCACCAAATCCAAAATTTGTGCCATGCGATGCTGAGAAACCGGTAAAAGAGATCAATATTTTTAATGCGGTTGAACAGGCCAGGTCATCGATCGCTTTGTGCAGCGAAAGGTCATCGACTCCATAAATGATGCCCGGGAGGCGGCGATAAATCTCTGTTTCAATTTCCGTCAGCATGTTGGAGGCGCTTGTATCCGAATTTGCTTTGGCGGTTATGCGTATATCCACAATTCCAGGATGCGCACACAGGCCAACGGTGGGATTCGGCATTTTCTCCAGATCGGCAATTTTGGTATCGACCAGCGATTCACCCATACAGCATGTATGCATCACCCTGGTTTTAATGATTTCATTGGTGCCGTAAAGTCTTTGCAGCAGGGGAATCACAGAATCATGGAAAATCGTTTCCATTTCACCAGGAACCCCCGGAAGGCAGATCAGCAATTTGGATCGCTGATTCAAATAAAAGGCGGGCGCTGTTCCCACGGGGTTGGGTAGGGCAACCGCTCCAGATGGCAGAAAAGCCTGTTTTTTATTGTTTTCAGAAGGCTGCAAACCGCGTTTTATAAAGCGATTACTGATTAGTTTCCATAGTTCGGGGTGGAATTCAACCTCAACGTTGTACGCCAACGCGGCAGCGTCGCGCGTTGGATCATCCACGGTAGGACCCAGCCCACCGGTGGTGATCACGATATCGCTGCGCGTCAGGCATTCCTGCATCACTTCAGCGATCCTGAGGGGGTTATCACCGATCATGGTTGTGCGAAAGATATCGATCCCAAGCTGGCGTAACTGGCGGGTTAAATAGCGGGTGTTCGTATCCTGAATTTCCCCTAATAATAATTCGGTACCTATGGCAATTAATTCGGCTGACGCCATTCACACTCCATGATTTCAATGATTTTATCAGGTTTTGACCAAGAAAATCTCATTAAGCGCGGAATAAGGTAGAATTTGAGAAGAAAAGGAAAGCGGTGGATGAGGGCGACAAAAAGTGTGAAAAATCGATATCGACAAACATTAGGAGAATGGGGTGAGAATACCGCTCTGAAGTTTTTGACCGGTCAAGGGCTGCTTCTTGTCGAACGCAATTTCCGCTCACCGGATGGTGAGATCGACCTCATTTTAACCGACCAGGATCAATTGGTGATGGTGGAAGTCAAAACCAGAAAAGACGCAGAGTTTGGCTTACCGGAAGATGCTATTACGGAAGAAAAGATCGAACATCTTGCCTCTGCCGCAGATTGGTTTCTGCAAAAACATCCGGATCAGGTGGACAATTGGCGCATCGATGTCGTTTCGATCATAGGAACACCCAACAAGGGCGAACCTCAAATAGAATGGTTTCAGAATGTCTCCTGATCGCGCAAAAAACAAGGTGGTGATCATCGTCGGCGCGACCGCCGTGGGAAAAACGCGGCTTGCGATCAAGCTTGCGAAGCGCATGAATGGAGAGATCATTTCTGCTGATTCGAGATATATCTATCGCGGAATGGACATTGGATCGGCAAAACCTTCGTTGGAAGAACGCGAAAACATACCGCATTATATGATCGATATTGCCAACCCGGATGAGGTCTGGTCTCTGGCACAATATTTTTCCCAATCAAAACAGGTGATTTCAGAGGTCATTGCGCGTGAGAAATTGCCGATCGTTGTGGGAGGGACAGGGCAATATATTCGTGCATTGACTGAAGGATGGTCCGTTCCGGTGAGCGAACCCAACCCAAAGCTGCGCAAGATTCTCAGCGATTGGGGGGAAGAGATTGGAGCCAATACCCTTTACGAGAAATTGGCGGTACTCGATCCCGACGCATGCAGCTTCATCGACCCTACCAATGTTCGGCGTACCATCCGGGCATTGGAAGTGATCTTTTGCACCGGAGAAAAATTCTCCGCTCAACGGAAAAAAACTCCACCTGAGAATGACTTCTGGATCATTGGATTATCGCGACCGCGGCAGGAACTGTACGAGAGGGTAGACCGGCGCATTGAAAAAATGTTTGAAGATGGATTGATCGAAGAGGTGGCAACCTTGATGCAGAAAGGTTATGGACCTGACCTACCGTCAATGTCTGCCATCGGATACCGTGAGGTGGCGCAATATTTGATGGGGAAAATGACACACGAAGAAGCAAAAATTCTAATGAGGCGCAACACAAGAAAATTCATCCGGCGGCAAAACAACTGGTTCAAACCAGAAGACCACACAATCCACTGGTATTCCATGGAAAATGATCCGATAGATAAAATCTGCACGGATTTACATAACAATTTCATTCATGGCGGCGCACAAAATGATAAATAATAAACCCTGGCTGGCAAAATATGATGTTGGAGTTCCGAAAAAGATCGATTATCCGGATATCTGTATCCATGAATTGCTGCGATTAAAGGCGGTTAGTATTCCGCAGCACACAGCCATAATCGATGGTGAAAAAACCATCGACTATGAAAACCTGCATCGGCAAGCTTTGAATTTTGCCATGAACCTAACCGCCGAAGGTCTTCGGCCGGGCGACAGGGTGGGCATATGCCTGCCGAACTCCATCGAATTTGCCATTTCTTTCTACGGAATCCTGGCGGCGGGCGGGATTGTGGCAGCGTTGAATCCAATGTTTCCCCGGCGGGAGTTGGAATTTCAGATCAATAAAGCCGAACCAGGATTCGTCGTCACGACCCAGGCGCGAGTGGATGATTTCAATGAAATCAAAAAAGTATCCTCATTGGAAAAACTCATCCTGGTGGGGAACGAAGGTCAAGAGGAGCGTTTGAAACCGGGGATAACGATTGATGAATCCATCCTGCATTTTCAAGCGATGGTTTTAGATCGGAAGGCGTCAGTAATTCTACCGGAGGTATGTACAGCACAGGCGGCGGTCTTTCAATTCAGCGGTGGAACCACCGGGACGCCCAAAGCAGCGATTGGTACGCATCGAAATATCGTTTCCAACGTGACCCAATTCAGCCGGTGGTTGGTCAATTTAAGGGAAGGGAAAGAGACTTTTCTTGTTGCCATCCCGCTCTACCACGTCTATGGGATGGTGCTTGGGCTCAACCTGGGGATCGCAATGGGCGCAAGAATGGTTTTTATTCGGGATCCGAGGAATATTGAGGAATTGCTGAGGGTAATCCAGCAGTATAATGTCAGCTACTTTCCCGCGGTTCCTTCAACATTTCATATGATCAACCAGTACCCCGGAGTAGGTGAAGGTAAATTCGATCTGAGCATGATCAAGGCCTGCATTTCCGGCTCGGCTCCACTTGCCGACAGCGTTCGGGCCCAGTTCGAAAAAAATACCGGCGGTTATCTTGTTGAAGGGTATGGATTATCCGAAGCACCGACTGCCACACACTGCAATCCCATCCTGGGAGAAAACCGCAAGGGTTCCATCGGATTACCGCTGCCCGATGTGGAATGCCGCGTGGTTCAAATGGATGAAAAAGGTTCCGACGTTCCACCGGGTGAAGCAGGAGAATTGCTGATCAAAGCCCCGCAGGTCATGCAAGGATATTTCAAGGACGAAAAAGAAAGCGATGGAACGCTACGAAATGGTTGGCTGCACACCGGGGATATCGCGCGCATGGACAAGGACGGTTATTTCTATATTTTGGGCCGGCTGAAAGATCTTATCAAGGTTCATGGGCTGCAGGTTTGGCCGGCAGAGATCGAAGAGGTTATCCTCCAGTATCCAGGGGTCAGGGAATGTGTGGTCGCCGGCGTACCGGATGAGAACTGCGGCGAAAGAGTGAAGACGTGGGTCATACCGCAAGAGGGAGTGGTTTTGACTTTAGAAGAAATCAGACGATTCTGTAAAGGAAAACTTGCAGCATACAAAATTCCCTCAGAAATGGAAATCATTGGATCGATACCCAGAAGTCCAGTGGGTAAAGTTTTGAGGCGCGAATTGGTGCGGCTGCATCTCGAACAACAAAAATAAAAAAAAGGAGCGCAGTTCATTTCAACTGCGCTCCCTGTTTCAACTTCTAGCTAGCAACCGCCGGTGTCCCGGAATGGTGAGGGACCGGGGGTGGGAAGAGGGTTTCGAATTCATCCTTGGACAAGGTTTCCACTTCCAGCAGACGGGTGGCTACTTTATCGAGTTCGTCGCGATACTGGGTGAGAATTCGTTTCGCTTCGGCGTAAGCATCATTAACCAGGGTGCGGACTTCCTTGTCGATCTTTTCCGCAACGGCTTCAGAATAATCGCGCTGCTCCGAGATCTCACGTCCCAGGAAGATCAACTCTTCTTTTTGGCCGTAGACCATGGGGCCGAGGTCGCTGCTCATGCCCAGGCGGGTGACCATGTTACGGGCGAGCTGGGTCACACGTTCGATATCATTGGATGCGCCAGAAGTGATGTCATCGAACACGATCTCTTCGGCAGCACGACCTCCGAGCAAGCCGACCATTTCGGCTATCAATTTCTTACGCGGCATCAACGTCTGGTCTTCGAGAGGCAAGGCGATGGTATATCCGGCTGCCATACCCCTGGCGATGATGGAGACTTTTTGTACCGGATCCGATTCAGGTAGAGCATTCATAACCACCGCGTGCCCGGATTCATGATAGGCAACGATCGTTTTCTCTTCCTGGCTGATCAGGCGGCTCTTGCGTTCAGGACCGGCAATGACACGCTCGATGGATTCTTCAAATTCACTTTGACCGATGCTTTTCTTGTTGCGGCGGGCGGCTAGAATGGCTGCCTCATTGACCAGGTTTTCAAGGTCGGCGCCGACAAACCCGGGTGTGGCTTTGCTCAAGATCGCCAAGTCGACTTCAGGATCGATGGGTTTGCCTTTAATGTGTACTTTAAGGATCGCTTCCCTGCCGCGTACATCCGGCCGGTCCAGCACAACACGGCGGTCGAAACGTCCGGGGCGCAGCAAGGCTGGATCAAGAATATCCGGGCGGTTGGTGGCTGCCATGATAATGATGTTCGTATCTGTATCGAAACCATCCATCTCAACCAGCATCTGGTTGAGGGTCTGTTCGCGCTCGTCATGAGAACCGCCGAGTCCAGCGCCGCGCTGCCTGCCAACGGCATCGATTTCGTCCACAAAGACGATGCAGGGGGAATTGCGTTTTGCCTGGTCAAACAAGTCACGTACCCGGCTGGCACCGACACCGACGAACATTTCCACAAATTCCGAACCGGATATGGAGAAGAAGGGAACACCGGCTTCACCTGAAACGGCCTTCGCAAGCAGGGTCTTACCGGTTCCCGGAGGGCCTACCAGCAGCACTCCTTTTGGAATTCGCGCGCCGAGAGCAACGAATTTCTGCGGTTCACGCAGGAATTCGACCACTTCCTTCAATTCCTCCTTTGATTCATCCACACCGGCGACGTCAGCGAAGGTGACTGTGGGATGATCACCGGTGAACATCCTTGCCCTGGATTTGCCAAAGGACATGGCGGCGTTGTTGCTGCCCTGTGCCTGCCGGAAAATAAAGAAGAAAGCTCCACCTAATAACAGGAAGGGCAAAATGTAGAACAGTGCATTCAGAATACCGGCAAAAGCACTGGGGGGCTTGATCTCGATCCGAATGCCGGAATCCGGGGCAAGTTCTTCCGGTGTAACACCCAGCGCGACAAGCTGTGCGACAAGAGTTGTTTCGGATTCTTTGGTCGAAGTTTTTTCAACACCGGAATTGAGTACGATGGTTAGATCGTTCTCTTCCTCGATAATTCGGGAAATATTCCCTTTTTTTACTTCCGATGCGACCTGGTTAATGGTTAATACACTGTCAGCAGTATTCGACTTATTAAAACCAAAAACTACCAGCACAATAATGGCTACAAAAAGAAGAAAGTAGACAATGTATGATTGACTTCTAGGTTTCACATTATCCTCCAAAATTCACGTTCCACTGAATAACAGGGAACTCTTGTGACATTATACCAATCCTTCAAGTGAGATACCAGAAAGAAATGGCGATTACCAGGCGAATTAATAGATTTCTAATAATTTGGAAAAAACTAAAGAAGGTCAATTTTCGTTCGCAATTGGTGTAAAAGGCGCCGGTCGTTGGCCGCGAGCTGATCCAGGCATGACCAAATTGTGTTACGGCCGAATATTGGGTGGTCAATAATCTCCAACCAGCGTTCCCGGGGAAGCAAATCGAGATGTGAAATAAAAATGCTTCGGCTGCGATAAAAATCGATCATGGCGGGATTGGGAAACACTGCCGTTTTTTGAATCTCCTCGTGGCAATCATGGGAAATCTGTGTTTCGATGTCCAGCTCGAGGTTGCGCTGCCAAAGGGCTGAAAATGCCGTTAAATTGGATTGTTCACACTGGTTGAAGTGGGTAATGATATCAGTGCAATTTTCTTCTGTATTTGGTTTAGGGCATTCCCAACTGGATTGCGTCAGCAAGCGGGTAAGGGAAGCCACTGCACCCGGAGTAGAACGCAGAATTGAAAGGATCGCTTCCGGTTGGTCATACCTTGGAGACGTGTTCTGAAGAGCAATCGAATCCAACCAGGGAATCAAGTTATCGAGAGATCCGGTAGTAACAACAGTGGTTTTGGGGAGTGTACTGGAATTGTGACCATTATCGATTAAATAACCCGGAATATCCAGATCCTGCAACGGTAAAATGTCATGTTGATAATAATTACCCACCATGCAAACCGGTTGATCCGGCGGCCATCCCAATTGAGCAAGGATTTCCGCGTAATAAGCGCTATTGGGTTTGGCAAAGTGCATAAATTCATAACTGGTTACCAGATCAAAGGGGTATTCGGATTCAGGCAAGCCTGCCCACGCTAACCTTTGCGATGTGGCAATTGCAGGAAACAGAGGATTCGTGGCAATGACCACCCGGTATCCACGTGAAAACGCATGTTGGACCGCTTTAATGGCTTGCGGGCGCGGTTTGGTAATTTCTTTTAATGCAGGGAATATATCGCTATAGAATTGATGGATGGTCGACCGTAATTCTTGGGCCTGTAAACCCAACGGCGGATAGAAATCAGCATCAAAAACCATTTGCAGTGTCAGGTAGGGTTGGTTTTTCTCCACCATCTTGTCGGTCGATTTTATTAAGCGATCGACCATTATATCTGCCGATACATAGTGTGCCAGATGCCGTGAAAGAAGTTTGAGGTACCCCTCCATGAAGGGTTTCATTGGGTTTATCAGAAGGGTATCGTCAAGATCGAGCAGCAGTGTTAGCGGCATTTTATCAATCTAGGTCTTGATTAATGGGTGGCATAATCCGCATCCAACCTGCGGTACATCCACTTTTGATTGTGCTTTTATGCAGAAAGCAGTGATTTTAACCTGTCGTTTGATCCAAGGGAATTTACGCACGATCGTTGGAATCAGTTGCATATTTTCACAGGCATTCGCCCGTTTTATCGACGGGACAGGACAAGTAGCGCAAAGATCCCGCGTCCAGTTTTGCGGTGAGGGGCGGTCGCCGATCAAGCGGCATTCTTCAACGTTCTTGCCACGATAGTAATCCCCGTAGAAGTATGGACATTCGGTTCCCGCAGGAGTGCGCATGATTGACCTCATAAAATTCAGTCCCCAACAGGGGACTGAACTAACCGCTGAATCTATACCCTGGTGACGTAATCTCCAGTGCGGGTATCCACCCGGATGGTATCGCCGGTTTGTACGAAATATGGAACGGATACCTCACAGCCGGTTTCGGTGGTGACCTTCTTGGTCACTCCCGTCGCAGTATCGCCTTTGACGGCAGGTTCAGCATAAGTTACCTCGAGGTCAACCGTGGTGGGAAGTTCGATATCCAGCGGTTCATTTTCATAAAACGTCAGCTTTACTTCCATTTCAGGTTTAAGAAAACCTGCATACTCTCCAATTACAGATGAGGGGATGGCAGGTTGCACAAAGGTTTCGAGATCCATAAAATAGTAGAGTTCACCGTCATTGTACAAATATTGAACGTTATGGAAGTCAAGGCGAACATCTTTGATTCTTTCACCCGAAGTGAATGTCTTTTCAAGAGTGGTCCCCTTGCGAAGGTCGCGCGCTTTGATGCGGATGGTTGCGTTGCCGCGGCCAGGTTTGTTGAAGGAATACTCCAGGACTTTATAAAGATTGCCGTCCAGTTCAAAGATCACCCCTTTACGCAGATCATTGACATCGATCATGTAAAAATACCCTTTCTCATTCGTAAAAATTAACCTTCAAATTATAGTCCACCAGGGTATGTCTGGCAAGGAGAAAGTAACTGGAATCCAAATGGAGAGGGGAGTGCTCTATCTGCGCCTTCGCAGCAATAAAGGGCCGAGCTGGTCAATGATCGGAGAGAAAAGGATCTCCAATAAGGGGGATAATGCTAGATAAAAAGGTATATACGCTACACGGCGCGGGTGCGCGATCAAACTCCATACCTTTCGGGCAACGCGGTCAGCTGAAATCGCCATCCTTTCGGCGGGGACCGAGCCACCATTTTTCAAACTGCGGGCTGCATCGAAAAATTCTGTTTTAACCGGACCTGCCCGGAGAATGGATACGGTCACACCAGATCTGCGGAGATCGCGGTATGTTGAAGTGGTAACCGAATCCAGGTAGGATTTTGAGGCTGAATAAACCGCAATGCCCTGTTCGGGGAGTTTACCGGCGATCGATCCGATATTGATGATCCTTCCATACTTTTTTAGATGCATGGAGGGGAGGAATAATTGCATCAAGTGCGTGGGGGCAACGACATTCAGGTTCAGAATATCTCTGGCAATATCCCAAGGCATCTCATTGAAATAACCATACCAGGCAATTCCTGCATTATTGACAAGGATATCCGGGAGCAGGTTGCTTTCGGACAACTTGGAGAACAAATTTAAACGCTCTGCTTCAACGGTCAAATCCGTTTGTAAAACGGTTGCTTTTCCCGATGCTTTTTCAATGGTTTTGGATAACTGAGTCAGCCGGTCAGTTCGCCGCGCGGCAAGGATGACATGCATACCTTTACTGGCCAATAATAGTGCGGTCTCCGCGCCAATTCCGCTGGATGCACCGGTGATCAACGCGATGGGATTATTCGGCATCGATTGCTGCATTATGGAATTATTTATCTTTCGTTTGTCTCTGTTTTCTTTCCCGTAAGAAAGTTCAACCTTTTTTCTTTCCACCAGGATATTGTATCCTGAATGGATTCACGCAGCGAACGTGGTGAGTAGCCCAATGCATTTCGCGCCTTGAGATTGCTGATCACCGCATTGCTGTGAAGGGTTTCGATGCTGTAACGCGTGAATTTGGGTTTGGTCTTAGTAACTCGATAATATAATTCAGCAAAATATGCAGCAAATTTCGCCAGGCTGGTAGGGATATTTACGATTCGGGTTTTGATAGAAAGCAATTCCTGTCCCAGTTTCCACAGGTCGGAGACGCGAATCAATTCTCCAGAAAGAATGTAGAGTTGTCCGATCTTACCTTTGTCGCGTGCGCGTATCAAACCGTCAACCACATCCCGCACATCCACAAAATCGTAACTACCTTCGATCATGTAGTTCACTTTTTTCAGTGTCCAATCATTGATCAACTCGCCCAATTCCGACTGTTTGAAGTCATAAGGGCCAACCACGCCGGTTGGACAGGCGATCACGGCTGGTAACCCTACTTTTACTTTTTCCAGAACGTACAAAGTTGCTTCGGCTTTGGAGCGATCATAAGCGCCAATGTTTGAGGCTGGGTCGATGGGGGTGGTCTCGTCAATGACCGTTCCATGCGGTATGCGTTTGAATGCGTGAATGGAACTGGTGTACACGAACCTTTTCACCCCGGCTTCCATTGCAGCCTCGACCATGTTCCTGGTTCCAACCACATTTACTTCATGCACGGTGATGTCGGTTCCTGTGCAAATGGATATTATTCCGGCCAAATGAAAAACACACTGGATATTTTCAAATGCTCGTAGTATGGATGCTTTATCCAGTACATTTCCATAGGCAATTTCGATATTGAGATCAGCCAAGGGTGATAAATCTTCACCGGGTAAAACAAATGCTCGGACTTTTTCCCCTCTTTTTACCAATTCTCGTACCAAAACATTGCCGATATGTCCGGTTGCACCTGTTACAAGATTCATAATTCCTCCAGATTAGATCAATCAGTATGATATTAATCTCAAGTTTGTTTTTTGTAATGTGACCTTCGATAGATATGGGGTCATATTTAAACAAAAACTGGGTCCAGGCAGGACCCAGTCTGAAGAATAAACCATCTTGTTATCCAATTTTTGGTTCGATCAAACCATAATCTCCATCCCTGCGCTTGTAAAGGACGTTTATCGAGTTGGTGGTAACGTTATAAAAGATGAAGAAATCTTCGTGAGCCAGTAAGGCCATTTGTTCAATGGCTTCATTTTCGTCCATCGGGATCAGGGTGAAAGTCTTTCGGCGGACGATCACAGACCTGGGTTCAACCTCTGCTTCAGCAGGAATTGGCACAACCTCAGATGCTGGTGTGCCATCACCTCGACCACGAGTTCGTTTTCCTTTAAAACGTTCAATCTGTCGCTGCATTTTATCCACTGATCGATCGATGGCGGCAAATAAGTCCACATCACGCTCTTCTGTGCGCAGAACGAATCCCTTCCCGGTGATCGTGATCTGGCTGACTTCTCGATCCGAGCGGTTTCTCGCATTTTTGGCAAACGAAAGGTCAAACTTCAATGATTCAATGCCGGGCAATAATCTTTCAAATCTGGGAATTTTCTTGTCGATATATTCTTGTATACGGTCAGTCAATTCCATATTCTTCACGTTGACTACAACTTTGTCGTCCATTTGTACCTCCTTGAAGATTTGGATATCAAAGATCGGAGTGATTCCTCATGCCTGATTGCGTATTGTCTTTGCAACAGATAACCCATAAACTTTGTCTGCCCCGGCTTTAAAAAGCGCTTTGGCACATTGGTTCATGGTCGCTCCGGTGGTAATGATATCGTCGATTACCAATATCGATTTCCCTTTAAGTTTAGCAGGATTTCCAAAAAATGCATCGTCCATATTACGGAAGCGGTCTTCGGCAGATAATTGAATCTGGGATTCTGTGTCTTTTACCCGAATAAAGGCTTCATGCTCATGGGGTAAATGAAAATAACGAGCTAACGGTCGTGAAAGTAATTCCGACTGGTTGTATCCCCTGGTTTTCCGTCGAGATTTGCTGATCGGAACAGGGACCACCAGATCGGGATTCCACTGACGATTCTCAACAATTGAGATCAGGAATGGACTGAAAAAGTCACCCAGCCCGATGTTTTGATGATATTTCAGGCTGTGAAGACCCTCGCGAAGCGGTCCTTCAAACTCTGCCCATGAAGCCAAGTCTGTACAAACGATTTTTGTGGGTTGACAATTGGAGCACAACCTGGCTTTACCTGAAATCGGATTTCCACAGGAAAGACAATACGAGCGGCGAAAAACCTTAACCTGGGATAAACATTGGGGACAAAAACGAAAGCCTGTTCTTTTGCATCCTGCACAGACCGGTGGATATATCCAATCGATTGCGGTCCAAAGGAAATGAATGCTGGAGTAAGGTATATTCACATGATTGAGGAAATATTGTAAAATGCGGGATTTTACCCGCCAAAGGCGCCGGATTTTAAAATCTGCATTATGGCAGGTGCCATTAGAACGATCAAAATTGAAGGGAAGATGAGAAAAGCCATTGGAACAAGCATTTTGATGGGGGCTTTATGTGCTTCTTCTTCGGCAATTTGGCGCCGTTTTATGCGCATCTGGTCTGCCTGAATTCGCAAAACTTTTGCCATACTGACGCCGAGTTGTTCACTTTGAATGACCGCTGCCACAAAACTGGTCATTTCACTTAAACCGATATTTGCCTGCATATCATGCAGGGCTTCACGCCGCAGTTTGCCGAGCTGGATCTCCTGAATCGCCCGGGCGAAAGCCATGGAAAGCTGATCCTCCCATTTTTCGGCCACTTTCGCCATCGCTGCGTCAAATCCAAGGCCTGCTTCCACGCAAATCGTCAACAGATCGAGGGCATCGGGCAGGGACTTGCGGATGCTTTTTTGACGTTTTGTTATCGAACTGGATAACTGGTATTGCGGAAAAAAGAAGCCGAGGATCGTGATAGCCGCAGTGAACAAAAAGATCCTTCCAGGGGGCATGTTGGAGTTGCTGCCGATCACCTTCATAAGAAGGAAGAACAAACCGCCAAAGCCCAACGCGGATACAAATTGCATTGCAAGGAAAAGGGAAGGGTCGAGTTTCGAAGAACTACCGGCAAGTTCCAGTTTGCGGGAAATATTGGTCAGCCAGTTTTGCGGGGTGAACTTCATGGTGAATTCCCCCAGTTTTCGAGCGATCGGGTAAATCACACGCTCGGTGAAAGGCTGAGCCATTTCCAATTTTTCCAGGTCTACCTGTACACCTGATTGGGTGAATTCATCCAGGCGGTCGAATAATGCCTGGTTATCCGATGTTTGGGGATTGCGAATTCCAATGACTACAAGGATCGCCGCTGCTACTAAGATCACGCCGATAAAAATGATTATTCCTACCATATCATTCTCCTCTTAGACCTCGATCTTAGTGAACTTATTCATCACCAAATAGCCGATAACGATCAACAGTATGGCGGCACCGATGGCCACAAAACCGCATGGAAACGGAGTGTTGTTTTCAGGCACGACCAGGGTCATGATATATGTGCGATTGATCACGTATAAAAGTACGACAACAATAATCGGCAGGGCTGCCAGGAAGGTGCCTGAAAACTTCATTTGGGCAGTCAAAACTCTGATCTCACCTTTCAGGCGTACCCGCTCACGGATGGTATGTGAGATCGTATCCAGAATTTCAGCAAGGTTACCGCCAACTTCGCGCTGAACTTTTATGGCGGTGACCACCAGGTCGAGATCATCACTCGGAATTCTGCGCACGAGGTTGTCGAGCGCCTTTTCTGTTGTAACGCCTAATTGCACTTCCTGCACGACCCTGCGGAATTCATCACTGATCGGAGGAGGTAATTCCTTGCTTACCGATTCCATGGCTTGCAAGGTGGAATAACCGGCGCGCAATCCGTTGACCATCAGACCGAGCATATCGCCAAGCTGATCGTTAAATTTGATCAGACGTTTGGATTTTTGCTGGTTGATATAAAACTTGGGAAGATATAAACCAGCAACGGCACCGGCCCCTGCGAGCAGGTAAGATTTCGTACCGATGAGGTAACCAAGGATTGCCACGACAATACAACTACCGATTGTGATGGCGAGATACTCCCCGGGTTTGATCTTTAGGTCTGCCTGGGCAAGTTCCTTGGATACCTTGTCTCCCCAGGAAGTCTTTTCCACTTTTTTTGAAAGCCAATCAGGAACTGGTATTCCTGACATTCGCTTTTTCTTTTCTTCAGCGGGTTCTTCGGTTTCGACATAATCGCCCAAGCGTTGTTCTTCGGTGGAACGCTGTCCGGAGATCGAAAGAATGATACCCACGACGACCGTGATTAAAATCAGGGCACCACCGATGTATAGAAAAATAGTTGGGTTCATATTCTCACCTTCGAGCGTGTTTTACCGACGAACGCCGATCCCAAAGACGGATGGAGGTAAATGGATGCCCGACGCCTCGATCTTTTCAATAAATTTGGGTCGTAAACCTGTCGGATGCATGCGCCCGACAACATGACCATTCTCAAACCCTGTTTGTTCGAAAACAAAGATATCCGTCATGGTGATGACATCACCTTCCATGCCGGAGACTTCGGTAATATTGGTGACCTTCCTTGTTCCATCGCGCATGCGTTCTTGATGGACAACCAGGTCGATGGCGGAACTGGCTTGTTCGCGGATGGCGCGTACGGGTAATTCCATCCCCGCCATCATGACCATTGTTTCCAGGCGGGCCATGGTGTCACGCGGTGAGTTGGAGTGAAGGGTGGTCATAGAGCCGTCATGACCTGTGTTCATTGCCTGGAGCATATCTAGGGCAGCCTCATCACGAATTTCACCAACGATGATACGGTCAGGGCGCATACGAAGGGCGTTGACCACGAGGTTTCTGATCGTGATTTCTCCTTTTCCTTCAATATTCGCCGGGCGTGATTCGAGGGTGACCACATGCTCCTGGCGTAGTTGGAGTTCTGCCGCGTTTTCGATGGTGATGATGCGCTCATCCGAGGGGATCATGCTAGACAGGACATTAAGCAATGTGGTTTTTCCTGAACCCGTGCCGCCTGAGATCACAATATTCACCCTGGATTTTACGCAAGCATCCAGGAACTGAATTGCTTCCGGGGTGATGGAACCGAATTGAACCAATTGATCCACTGTAAATGGATTTTTCGAAAATTTTCGAATAGTAAGGACAGGTCCGACAAGCGATATGGGGGGGATAATGGCGTTGACACGAGAACCATCCTGCAGACGGGCATCCACATATGGGCTGGATTCATCGATGCGCCTGCCCAGGGGGGCCACGATACGTTCCACGATGCGCATGACATGGTCATTGTTTTCGAATGTTAAGGGTAAACGTTGGATTTTGCCGCGGCGCTCAACGTAGATATTCCTTGCGCCGTTGACCATGATTTCTGTAATTGTGTCGTCTTCCAAAAGAGGCTGCAGAGGACCAAGTCCAAGGATCTCAGCCGCGATTTGTTCGAATAATCTTGCTTTCTCAGAACGGGATAAAACGAAATTCTCTTCGATCAGGATCTGTTCGAATAAATCCTGGATTGTTTTCCTTACCTCGTTGACTTTTGTGACATCGACGCTGGGATCCAGTTCTGCAAGTAATTTTGTTTGAACCCGTGTTTTTAGATCCTGATACGTATCCTGGTTGCTCTGTGAGGCAGGGGTCATGATCCGCTTGCTTTGGAGCGGACCTCCTGGACTGACATTATCGGGATTTCCGTTTTGGCTTCCTTGCGGCTGACTTTCGCCGTTTTGAATTCGCCTGAGAATTGACATTGCTTGAGACTCCTATATTCAGGATGTTAACTTTCGCCGTTGGACGTACTTCTATCCTGAATGACCTGGATGAGTGAATATATGGCCTTGGCGGAAGGTAGGTTTTTGTTTTCAATGATGAAGGGGATCCCGCGATTGATCGAATTGCTTATAATGCGGTCTTCAAATGGAATGGTTGCCACGACTGGTTGTTTGAGAGTTTCGCCCACACGTTCTGGAGAGATTGCTATGCGTTTGTCGAATTTGTTAATCACAAATAAGATTCGGTCGCGACCGATACCTGAAGCATCGGCAATGGTCAGAAACTGGTTCGAGTTCTTGATCGCCGGTATATCCTGAGTGGCAACAAGAATGATGAAATCAGCGATATCCAGGCAGGTTTGGACAATTTCCGTTAAATAAGGAGTCGTATCCACAATGATGTAATGATACATCTGCTGCATGTAGGTAAGTATCTTGGAGACAGACTCCCCTTTTCCTGCATCTTCCAATTCCGGTTCCTTTGGAGACGTCAGCAGATTCAATCCGGTGGTTTTGTTGGTTACCATTACATCTTGAATGATCTCGGGATCGAGTTCATTGGCATGATCTATCAGGTCGATAAATGAATTCTTGCCGTGTTCGTTGAGAAATACTGCCACATCTCCGAACAACAGGTTTGCATCCACCAGGGCTACCTTGGTTTCAGGGGTTTTAAGAGCTGTGGCCAGGTTGGTCGCGATCATTGTGCAGCCGCTTCCACCTTTGGGGCTGTATACGATGATGATCTTTCCCAACGTAATTTGCGGCATCATAATGCCGGGAGGCAATGGGCCGGTTAGTCCGGAGGTCTGAAAGGGTGCGACAAACTTGGATTTTTCCTCGTGAGCCAAATCTCCGGCTCTTCTTACGGCGACGGTAAGATCGTCGATCAGAGGAGGTTTGGTGAGAAAATCTCGCGCGCCTGCCAGCATTGCCCTGCGCATGTAATTGGCGTCATTTTGGACAGAGAGAATGATTATCTGGATATAAGGGACTTTTTTGCGGATCACCTCAGTGGCTGAGATGCCATCCATGTCCGGCATATTGATATCCATGACAATGACGTCTGGTTTTAATTTTTGCGCAGCATCCACAGCCTCCAAGCCTGTGCGTGCCGTACCAATTACGTCAATACTCGAATCGAATTGAAGCATGCGCAGGATCATCTCGCGTGATTCATCGACATCATCGACAACAACAACACTAATTCTTTCCTGCGGACTCATGCCTTCTCCCCAGATAGTTTATATCGCCAAAAGAACGACTTCATATTATGGTTGATTCAAAATGTAATCGTTGAAGCTAGGATACATAAGAGTATCCACTCTGGGTTCGATGCCGTATGGGAGTTTCAACGGCGAGGGGATGTTTTTCTGATCCATGATGTATTGAAGCGTAACTGGATCGGTGGTGATACCGCTGCCGGAATCGCTTGCACTTTTTAGCGCCAATGATAATTTCGCTCCAGCGAGGGAGAGGTAGTTCAGAATCACTGTATCTTGAGGTGACACAACAATGGTTACTGAACCCGGGTAGGTATTACCCTGCGGGGCGGCTTCTTCGGTAGCCAGTACAGGAGTTGCAGTGGCGGCAGTGGTCATGCCCTCAGTTTCACCACCAATCGGGAACATTCCAACACGCAATACCATTGCATCTTGTATGATGGTTTGGCACACCAGGCGCGGTCGTTGAATTTCTGCAGGAACCACGTAGATAGGTTGATTTGTCGTGGTGTCCAACTCATATCGACCTCGCGCAGCGGAAGAAACTGTGGTGTCATACGGTTGAACGGTGAGTGAGTTGGTGACGCCTGTCTCAAAGGTGCCTATGCCTGCACCCAAGGTGACAGTGGTGTTGTTTGGCAGGCGAGTTTGAAAATTGGTATCGATATCGGTCAATAACAAGCAACCTACAACCATAACGTGATCGCCTTTTAGAGGAGCATATGCCACTGCTGTTTCAGGGCTGGTTGCAAGGGAGAAGGCGGTCATTCCTGCAGGTATATCAAATGCCGATAACGAGCCTCCATTTTCGTGGATCACCATACTGGAGGTTAAAGGCACAGCGGGATCGATATTGTATTTTGCCTTTGTACCAACTGCATCTTCGATGGAAGTGAAGAATGTTCCTTCGACAAGTTCATTTTTGGGATATTTGATGGTGGTCAGCACGTCACCAGTGATTAAAGTGCCGCGGGAAATTGCTTGAGACGCGACAACGATTTCAACCAATTCGTAATTGGGTGTCGGGGTTGGGGCGGGGGCACCCGGAGAGGTTCCACCCTTTTTCATCAAGAGCAAATAAGCAGCCACCACGACCACGATCAAAATGATGAGGATGTAAATTACGATTTTCCCGCTACGTTTTTTCCCTGCAGCCATTGGATCCTCCTAAAATTATCTAAACCAAAGGTGAAACCTAAGATAAATTATACGGCAAATTGCTTAAAACAACGCATAATAAACCTGCAAGTTACCCCCAGATAACCTTACAAATAAGAAAGGCTCTGAGCTCAGAGCCTTTCTTAAAAAGCGAACCCTTGGTGCAATGTTAGCTGAGCTGTGACGAGATATCGCTGAAAATATTGCCGATCTGCGGGCCAAGCAGAGTTAAGGCGGCGATGACAACGATGGCGATCAAAACAAGAATCAATGCGTATTCAACTAAACCTTGGCCTTTTTCTTTCGCTGCGAATAACATGGTTTCTTCTCCTCTCATAATATTTTGTATAAATCGATTATATAAAAGGAGTGGGGAGATCATCTGAAAATTCACTTTACATTCACTTAACAATTACATCTCATAAATGTCCCACATCGATTATCCATTAAATTTCCAACGACAGGAAAAAATAAAAAAGAAAGAGGTTTTAGTTGAAAACCTCTTTCTACATCGATGATCTGTGATGAATATTAGCCAAGAGCGTCGCTGATATCGCTGAAGATGTTACCGATCTGCGGTCCGAGCAGGGTGAGGGCGGCGATAACAACGATGGCAATTAAGACGAGAATTAATGCGTATTCAACAAGACCTTGACCTTTTTCTTTCGCTGCGAATAACATAGTATTTTCTCCTTTCTATAAAATTGTTTTTACTAGTTATATTATAGAATTTTTATGCCTATTTACAAGTGCCATACATTACACTCACTTAACAATAATGACGGATTTAGGGTAAATCAACAAAAGGAATAACCAAAATAATGAAAAGAGGCTCCAGAAAGGAACCTCTTTCTCAGTCTCATAGGATGTTGGTGTTATGGTTCAAGAGCGTCGCTGATATCGCTGAAGATGTTGCCGATCTGCGGGCCAAGCAGAGTTAAGGCGGCGATGACAACGATGGCGATCAAAACAAGAATCAATGCGTATTCAACTAAACCTTGGCCTTTTTCTTTCGCTGCGAATAACATGATATTTTCTCCTTTCATAAAAAATTTTCTAGATAATTCTCATTCCACCCAAAAAAGGGAAATGTGCTACAACTCTCCAACACGCTGACTGATCATGCTATACGTATTGCCTAGCGTTGGACCAAGGAGCGTGATGGCAGCCACGGCAACGAGCGCGATCAATACGATGATCAAGGCATATTCAACCAAACCCTGGGCTCTCTCTTGATTTGTGAATATTAAAAAATTGCTCTTCATCATCATAAAATCATTATAGACATAAAAATATATTCAGCAATTAAATGAACGTAAAAATGCGCCCTTTTGGTCAATATTCCGTATAATAAGTAAATGCAAATGCAATTTTGCAAGAAATATGAGAGTTCTTAATAGAGGAGGAATGGAATGAGTGATCTATTACAAAGAGTAATTTCACAGCAAGATCCTTTGAAAAAATTACTAGCCAAAATCCCCGGTTTTACGGGATATTATGCCAGGGCAGACAGGCGTTCCGCAGACAAGTTGTTTCGCGAAACCATTGCCGATAAGTTTCAAGCCCAATGGCAAAGATTGTCGGGTATACAGCGGGACTTGGTGGCAGCAGGGCACATTGAGGTGATCGATGACATAGAAATTGGAGCAATTCGATTACGGCAGTTCATCGATCGAGTCAAAACAGCTGCATACGGGTATTCCGGTTTCTTTGATCCGGTAAAGATCAACGAAGCCGAATTGGAAAAGGTCTACCAATATGATTTAACCTTGCTGACCATGGCGGATGAAATCGCCACTGCCATTGACAATGTCGAAGCCTCTGTGGAAACAGATGGTTTTCCGGCATCAATCCGCAATTTGAATCAAAAAGCCCAGGATTGTCTCGATGCTTTCAATCAGCGGTCCGAACTCATGAAATTCGGACAATAGGATTAATAGAAAAGAAGATTATTCCAACCAAAGGGAGATTTTAAATGGCTCGAATTTTTGATGTTGTAGAATATCCCAGCGAAATGACCGATGAACTGGTTCACCGTTTTCCTGAAACCGGTGTGGCAGACCTGCGAATTGGTTCCCAGGTGATCGTGCGCGAATCTCAACGCGTGGTTTTCATGCGCGATGGACATGCCCTGGATACGTTTGGACCCGGACGCCATACCATCGCCACGGCGAACATTCCGATCTTGATCGATTTTGTCGGCAAGGCTTTCAATAACCGCACTCCATTTACCGCCGAAGTTTATTATGTGTCGATGCGCGAATTTGTCGACCGCAAGTGGGGAACACCGCAACCGATCATCGTGCGAAATGCTGGAGTCGGGTTGGGAATCGCCCTTCTGCAAGGGTTTGGATCCTATAGCTTCCAAATTGCCGACGCCCAACAATTTGTCACCCAGGTGGTTGGAGCGCAGGGAGTCTTCCGCATGTCGGATATCGAAAACCGCCTGCGCACCATGCTGCTTTCCAAGCTGCAAGATCTGCTGGGTGAAACTGGTGGAAAGAAGAACGTCCTTGAAATGATCGGTTTGACCGAAGAGTTGGGTGCCGGTGTGAGGGCAAAATCACAGGAAGATTTTGCCGCAATCGGGTTGACTCTTAAGACTTTCTATATTGGAAATCTCAAACCCTCCGACAAATCGGCTGAGGAATTACGAGCCATGGGTATGCTCGATATGGCAACCTATGCCCAACTCCAGGCGGCGGATGCGATGCGCGATGCAGCGCAAAACCCGGGCGGCGGAGCCGGTTTGACTGCTGGTATTGGCGCCGGACTAGGCATTGGGAATGTGCTTAGCCAATCTCTCCAGGGCATCGGCAGCACCCAACCAGGTCAGGCGGGAGCTCAAACTGCAGCGGTTAACATTCCTTCAGTAATGACTCCGGCGGAAGCAGCGAATATATTAAAAGTCGCTGAAGCGGATGTGTTTGCTGCGATCACGGCCGGCGAGTTAAAAGCCAAGAAAATTGGAGAATCGTATCGCATCAGCAAGGATGCACTGGAAGCTTTCTTAAAAGGATAGACATAAATCAACCGAAAAAGCCCGGAAGAAATATCCGGGCTTTTTGTTGTCGGTGTATAATGCTTTTGGCATAAAAAACCTATTTCCAAGGTGGTGGGATGAAACTTCATGAATATCAGTCCAAAAACCTGTATGCGAAATACAACATTCCAATTCCAAAAGGGAGAATTGCTGGAACCCCCGGTGACGCAAGACAGATTTGTGAGGAATTAGGTGGAAAAACGGTAATCAAAGCCCAAGTGTTGGTCGGTGGGCGTGGGAAGGCAGGGGGAATCAGGTTGGTAAAAACGCCAGAAGAGGCTGAAGAGGCTGCCACACAAATTTTTGAACTTCAAATCAAAGGTTTGCCGGTGCGGAAGGTACTGGTCGATGAAGCTATATCGATATCCAAAGAAATCTACATTGGTATTACCAATGACCGCATCAACCAAAAACCGGTCTTGATCGCGTCTGCAGAAGGGGGGATGGATATTGAGGAGGTGGCCGGGAAATCTCCGGATAAGATCATCAAGATCAATGTGAATCCAATCATCGGACTGCGGGATTATCAGGTGCGGGATATCGCTCTGAATATCGATCTACCTCGCCAGTTGTGGCGGTCATTCATAGAAATAGTTTTTTCATTATGGAAGGTGTACGTGGATTGCGACGCCACACTGGTTGAGATCAATCCACTTGTCATTACCTCAGAAAACAAATTTGTGGCGCTGGATGCGAAGATCATACTGGATGATAATGCCCTCTACCGCCATCCGGAATTGGCGGATCTGCGTGATCTGGATGCCGAAGATGCTTCTGAGATCGCAGGGAGGAAATTTGGAGTTTCTTTCGTAAAAATGGACGGACAGATCGGCTGCATGGTCAACGGTGCTGGATTGGCAATGGCGACCATGGATATCATCAAATATTTTGGAGCAGAACCAGCAAACTTTTTGGATATTGGCGGAGGAGCATCCAGCGAGAAAGTTTCGGCAGCTTTGCGGCTAATTCTCTCCGATAAAAATGTCAAAGCAATATTGATCAATGTGTTTGGCGGAATCACCCGCTGTGATGAGGTTGCAAAGGGTTTGGTAAATGCATGCGCGGAAGTTAAACCCAAGGTGCCCATTATTGCACGGTTGGTCGGCACGAACGAGGAAGAAGGAAAAGCCATTCTATCTGGGTCGCCACTATTCCATGTAGGTTCATTAGTAGAGGGCGCTCAAAAAGCAATTTCACTGATCAAGGAGAATGAACAATGAGCATCCTTGTGAACAAGAATATCCGGTTGGTTGTTCAGGGAATTACGGGAAACGAAGGATTGTTTCACGCCCAGCAGATGCTCTATTATCATACCAACATCGTGGCAGGAGTCAGCCCTGGAAAGGGCGGGGATTGGGTATTGGATGGAAAAGTACCCGTTTTTGATACGGTAAGGAATGCAGTCGAGATGACCGATGCGAATGCATCGGTGATCTTTGTACCGGCAAAACATGCTGCGGATGCCATTTTTGAAGCCGCGGATGCCAATTTACCTTTAGTTGTATGTATTACAGAAGGCGTGCCGATTCAGGACATGATGCGGGTAAAAGAGTACCTGCGTACCAAGAATACAAAATTAGTGGGTCCAAACTGCCCTGGAGTGTTGACCCCGGGTGAAAGCAAGGTCGGGATCATCCCGGGCAATATCTCTATCCCCGGGAATATCGGGATCATATCCAGGTCGGGAACACTCACATATGAAGTATTGTTTTCGCTTTACAAGTTGAACAAGGGAGTGTCGACCTGCGTGGGCATTGGGGGCGACCCTGTAAAGGGATTGGGATTCATTGAGATCTTGGAAATGTTCGAAGCCGATGCCAAGACAGATTCTGTGATCATGATCGGAGAGATCGGCGGTAATGATGAAGAAGCCGCTGCCGATTTCATTTCACGCAAGATGACCAAACCTGTGGCTGCTTTCATCGCGGGTTTATCTGCGCCCGCAGGCAGGAGGATGGGGCATGCCGGTGCGATTATCGAAGGAAAAACGGGGAGCGCGGAAGGTAAAATTGAAGCCTTACGTAATGCTGGTGTGAAAATTGCGGAATACCCCGAACAACTTGCAGAAATGGTTTAAAAAAAGAGAGGCGCTCTAATGAAGCGCCTCTCTGGATTAATAACAGAAATCCTATTTCTTATGCGTATCCACGTAGTTGATCACATCGGCTACGGTTTTTATCGAACGCGCATCTTCATCATTAATGTTGATCTCAAATTTTTCGCAAAAGCCATCGATAAGGAAAAACTGGTCCATCGAATCGGCTTTCAAGTCTTCAACAAATCGTGTCTCGGCTTTGATTTCTGTCGGTTCTACTTTTAATACATCCACGATCACATCACGTACTTTATCAAAGGTATCACTCATTTCCGAATCCTCCTGGAGGTTATTTTGAAATGCCAATATATTGAAATTTTAACAATCCTTATCAAACTGTCAAGGATGGCAGATAATCAATTTTATCATGCAAAAAACCACACATCGGGGATTTGATATACTAAGTTATTGGAGTTAAAAAATGAATGAAACCCAAAAGCGCAAGGATGACCACCTGCACATAAATCTTAAAAAAGACGTCAATTCGGATATCAGCACTGGTTTCGAGCGCCATGCGTTCGTTCACAACGCGCTGCCTGAGCTTGATTTTGAAAAAATATCCACTGCAACACAATTCCTTGGTTTTGGGTTGAATTCCCCCATCCTCGTTTCTTCCATGACTGGCGGAACGAAGGAGGGGGATCTGATCAACATCCATCTGGCTGAGGCTGCCCAGGAACTGAATATTGCAATGGGCGTCGGATCGCAACGGGCAGTCATCGAAGGAAATGATGCCGCTCATGGAATTGAATTGAGAAAATTCGCGCCTACGATCCCATTGTTTGCCAACCTGGGAGCGATCCAGCTCAATTATGGGTTTTCGATCGACGAATGTAAACGGGCCGTTGAAATGATAGAAGCCAACGCATTGATCCTTCACCTTAATTCGCTGCAGGAAGCGCTGCAGCAAAACGGCCAGACCAACTTTGCCGGATTGTCGAAAAAGATCGAACTTGTATGTGCGGAGATGAAAATTCCTGTCATCGTAAAAGAGGTTGGCTGGGGAATCTCTGCATCAACGGCTAAAAAATTGGTGGACCTGGGTGTTGCAGTGATCGATGTTGCCGGGGCGGGTGGAACCTCGTGGTCTGAGGTTGAAAAACATCGTTCAACGGATGATGCGCATCACAGGATCAGTGCCCAATTCCGCGGTTGGGGAATTCCGACAGCGGAAGCAATTATTCAGGTTCATAAAGCCATTCCCGATACCCCGATCATTGCCTCTGGCGGGCTCAAACGGGGAATGGAGCTGGCTAAATCAATTGCCCTGGGTGCTTCGCTCGGAGGATTCGCCGGGGCGCTTCTCAAACCTGCCGCAATCTCGGCGGAAAAAGTGCTGGAGGCTGTTGAGGAAATCACTCTCGAAATGCGATTAACCATGTTTGCTGCCGGTCTGGGCACCATCGACGCACTCTCAAATACCTCATCGATTCATAAGGTGTGAAAACAAATGGAAAATAATGAATTGATGCATGCAATGCGCAGCGCCATCGATACTGGATTGCGTTCATTTATTGATAAAAAGATGCAAGACGTTCCTGAAAATTTTAAGGAAATGATCCGCTACCAGTTAGGTTGGAGCGGTGTGCCCCATGAGAGCCTGGCTACCGGAAAACGAATTCGACCCACACTGGTGCTGCTGGTTTGTCATGCACTGGGCGGCGACTGGCGGCAGGCATTAGCGGCGGCTGCAGGCGTCGAACTCTTGCACAATTTTACGCTGATCCACGATGATATCCAGGACCGCAGCCTGACCAGGCGCGGAAGGGATGCTGTTTGGGTGAAATGGGGAGAGGCGCAGGCCATCAATGCCGGCGATGCGCTGTATGCTCTGGCATGTTCAGCGGTATACGACCTGACCGCCCATTACCCGGCAGATGTGGTCCTTGCGGCGGTAGAAGAATTGCATCGTACCGCTTTTCGCCTGACCTGCGGACAGTATCTGGACATGGCATTTGAAAAGGCCGAAGCGATCGAGATGGAGGATTATTGGCAGATGATCAGGGGGAAAACCGGAGAGTTGATCGGTTCCTGTTTTTCGCTGGGTGCCTTGCTTGCCGGGCAAAAAGCAAATGAACTGAGAAGATTCAGGAAACTGGGCTTACAAATTGGAATTGCCTTTCAGGTACAGGACGACTGGTTGGGAATCTGGGGGAACCAGGATATTCTTGGAAAGTCGGTGCAAAGCGACCTACGGAATCGAAAAAAGACCTTTCCCATCCTCCTTGCATTGAAGACGCTGCCCGAATTTCGGGAATATTGGAGTTCACATTCATCGTTTTCCGATGCGGATATTCAAGTATTAATGAAAATTCTTGATGGATCTCAAATTAATGAGAAGGCGCAAGAGCAATTTGAGGATTTATATCAGAGTGTGGTGCTCAAATTTAACGAAATATTCGAGGGCAAATCTACTGCATTGCAATTGCGGAGTGCGGTAGAAGAATTATTTGTTCGATCGAGATAACGGGGGAAGATCAAGTTTGACGACCTTTGCCGTTGAAAATGGGTGAATGGTGGTCGCCAGAGTCTTCATGGAAATACCCTGAACCGGTGAGACCAGGTCAGGAATGAGTTCTGAAAACGGGAGGATCAAATAATCGTGCCTGAACAGGTTCTCATCGACGATCCGGTCATTGAAAATGACTATGTCCAGATCGATGGGACGCGGTGCGAATTTATCTTCGATCCGTACGCGTCCCATTTTTTCTTCGATATCACAAAGAACTTCTTGTTTCAAAACATCTTCATCCAGCGAGGTGGTCAGAAATACTGCCGTATTTAAGAAATCATTGGCACGGCTGCCAACCGGACGGGTCCTCCATACCGAAGAGATTTGTTGAATCGTCAGGTCTGGATGGCTGGAAAGATGCCGAATTGCTGCAGGGATATTCAATTCAGGATCGATATTGGATCCGAGGATCAAATACACCTGGTTCATGCGTACTTACTCCTTCATTCGAGTGATTTCGACACCCACTGAATGGGAGAAACGAACTGCACCCGGCTTTTCCACCTTTACGCGCACGCCCAGCGCCCCCGGTTCTTCCAGGCAGAGATTGGCAATATCCGTGGCCAAGGCTTCGACGGTGTATCGATTAATTTTTTCAGTATGAGCCAGTACTTTTTTGGCAACAGTGCGATAGTTGACACTGTCGTTCACATCGTCCGAACTGCCAGCCTGGCGGATGTCACTGTAGATGACGATATTGACCAGGATATCCTGTGGCTGTTCGCGTTCGCGTTCCGAAATCCCGATCACACCACGAATCAGAAGATCGTTGATGAAAATTTCATCCATATGCGCTCCAATTTATTGCAGATGCCGACCGCCATCCAGATGGATGATTTCACCGGTGATGTAATCCGGTCCATCCAATAAAAAGAGTACGGTGCGGGTGAGTTCCTCGAGGGTTGCCCAACGTTTTAGGGGAACAAATTTCAAAATTGCTTCATTCTCAGGTTCATTTTCCGGCGGCAAAATTGCCCCCAGCGCGACCGCATTGACACAAATGCGAGGGGCAAGCGCCAAGGCTGACGACCTGGTAAGAGCGGCCAAACCTGCTTTGCTGATGGTATACGGGAAATGATCCCTTCCAGGTCGGAGAGCACGCCAGTCGAGCATATTGACAACTTTACCGGTTTCGACCAGGTTGTAGGTCGCCGCGAATTGTTGAGTCAATAGAAACGGCGCGGTCAGGTTAACGCGCATATGTTCTTCCCAATCCTGAAGAGAAGTATCGCTGAACCTGACGTTTTTAAAGATCGATGCGTTGTTGATCAAGCAGGATACAGAAGTAAACGACAGTACAGTATCGAATATTCGCTGCACAGAAGATAAGTCAGAGAGATCGGATTGTACTGTCCACGCTTTTCGGCCGAGACCGCGGATCAACTCAGCCGTATCCTCCACATCTTTTTCGGAAGTATGATAATGGAGGATGATATTGGCGCCCTGTTGCGCGGCAGCGATGGAGATTGCTTTACCCAAGCGCCGCGCAGCGCCTGTGATCAGAATGGATTTGTTCTCCAGAGTCATTTGCCTTCTCCTTGATTAATCCTATGGGGAAATATTGTTTAAGTCAAGAAAAGATTTTTCAATTTCTAATCTGGACAAAAACACTCTGAAATGATAAGATCATTACGGTGAATAAAAAAGGAGCATAACCATGAATCAAATTACCTATACCGTCCCGAATATTTCCTGCGGACATTGTGTGCACACTATCAAAATGGAACTTGGAGAGGTGGCTGGGATTAAAAATGTGGATGCAGATGCCCAATCCAAAATGGTGACTGTTACTTATGAACCACCCGCCACGCCCGAAATCATAGAAGGGGTATTGGCTGAGATCAACTACCCGGTAGAAAAATAGCACAGGCAGGAAAAAATGGATAACTCCAAACAGGTCGTCTTGCCGGTGACCGGTATGACCTGCGCCAATTGCGTGGCAACCATCGAAAGAAACGTCAAGAAATTGGATGGGGTGGATTCGGCAGTTGTCAACCTGGTGACAGAAAGGGCAACGGTTGAGTACGATCCTCAGAGGCTTGATCTCTCCTCGATCATCAATCGCGTGGAAAGGGCGGGGTACGGGATCGCGGTCGCTGAAACCGATCTGCTGCTGCCCAAAGTAAATGACAGTTCTGATGCGGAAAGGGTGACGAAAGTCCTGGATGCTGCGGATGGCATTCTGAAAGTGAATGTTAATCTTTCCTCTTCCAAAGTGCATATTCGTTATGTATCGACGATTGTTTCCGTGGGGGAGATGAAAAAGATGCTTTCATCTATTGGATTCGAAGCAATCTCTTTGGAGGAGAATGCCGAAGAAGCCGAGGCGAAAGCCCGCAGCGAAGAGATCAGGCACCAAAGGCGACTGCTGATTGCCGGCATAGTGTTGACAACCCCAATATTTATTCTCTCCATGCTGCGCGATTTTGGTCTTCTGCCGCATGCCATCGCCGGAGCGAACTGGCTGAACTATGTGTTATGGGCGCTTGCCACTCCAGTTCAATTTTATGTCGGCTGGCAATATTATGTGGGCGCTTATAAATCTCTACGCGGTGGATCTGCAAATATGGATGTGCTTATCGCCATGGGTTCTTCAGTGGCGTATTTTTATTCCATCCCCATTGTATTCGGGGTTCTTCCCGGGCATACCTATTTTGAGACGTCGGCAGTAATCATTACCCTTGTGAGACTGGGAAAATACCTCGAAGCGAAGGCCAAGGGAAGCACCGGGGAAGCGATCCAAAAACTATTGGCCTTGAGGGTCAAGACTGCCAGGGTCATTCGTGATGGTAAAGAGACCGACATTCCACTGAATGAGGTCGTTGTAGGCGATATTGTCGTCGTTCGTCCGGGTGAAAAAATACCAGTCGATGGAAAGGTGATCGATGGAACTACGGCAGTGGATGAATCAATGCTGACTGGAGAATCATTGCCGGTAGAAAAGAAGGTCGGGGACGAGGTGATCGGATCGACCATGAATAAATTCGGTTCGATCCGTGTGGAAGCCATCCACGTCGGTAAAGACACAATGCTATCAAAGATCGTTCGCCTGGTGGAAAAGGCGCAGGAAACCAAGGCTCCGATACAAAAAATGGCGGATCAAATTTCCCGCGTTTTTGTTCCCATTGTCATCGGTCTGGCTTTGGTCACCTTTGCGGTCTGGTATTTTGTCATCCCGCCGCCAACTGAAACAGACGCTGCATCCGGGCTGACCCGAGCTTTGATCAATACCGTGGCTGTGCTGGTGATCGCCTGTCCGTGTGCCATGGGATTGGCAACGCCTACTGCCATCATGGTAGGAACAGGAAGAGGAGCGGACAAGGGCATCCTTTTCAAATCTGGTGAGGCGCTGGAACGGGCTGGAAAAACCAATGTGGTCGTACTGGACAAGACCGGCACGATCACCAAAGGTCAGCCTGTGGTGACGGAGGTTCGATCGCTGAGCAAGGATTACACGGAGGATGAAATTTTCTTTTTGGCAGCCAGTGTCGAACGCGGATCGGAGCACCCGGTGGGTGAAGCACTGCTGGCTGAATCAGGCAACCGCGGATTAACTTTGACGGAAGCAAAAGAGTTCAAGGCAATCCCAGGCAAGGGAGTGATCGCAAGTGTCGATGGGAAAATGGTTGCCGTTGGTAACAGCCAGATGATGCAAGACCAGGGTATGGATATCAGTGCAACCCAGGAAACCATCCAGTCTTTTCAACAGCGTGGAAACACCGTATTACTGGTGGCAGTTAACGGTCAAATTGCCGGTTTGATTGCTGTAGCCGATACGATCAAAGAAAATTCGCTTCAAGCGGTGAACGCAATCAAGGATTTGGGCTTGCAGGTGATCATGCTGACCGGAGATAACGAGCAAACTGCGAGGTCGATCGCTGCACAAGCGGGCATTGACCAGGTTATTGCCGGCGTTTTGCCGGAGGGAAAGAGCGCAGAAGTTAAGAGATTGCAGGAGGAGGGGAACGTCGTTACCATGGTCGGAGATGGCGTCAACGATGCGCCCGCTCTGGCGCAATCCGATTTGGGAATCGCGATCGGGACCGGAACGGACGTCGCCATGGCAGCGGCTCCCGTTACGTTGATCAGCGGCGACCTGAATGGTGTAGCAAAAGCAATTCATCTCTCGCGTGCAATACTCAGGACGATCAAACAAAACCTCTTTTGGGCGTTTTTCTACAATATCATCTTGATCCCTGCCGCCGCGTTTGGATTTCTTAATCCGATGCTGGCAGCCGGCGCTATGGCCTTCAGCAGCGTGTTTGTTGTAACCAACAGCCTTCGGTTGAAGCGGCTAAAATTATGATCCCGAAGGAGGGGTTGAGAAGCCTCCTTCAGTACTTATCGTCATCCTGATGGTAAAATAGCAATAACGATTACCGGAGGGATGATGATTAACATTAATGACCAAGCACTAAATACAATTCGATTCCTGTCGGCGGATGGGGTTCAAACGGCGAATTCCGGACACCCAGGCTTGCCAATGGGTACCGCTGCCATTGCATACACGATTTGGAGCAAACATTTACGCTTTAATCCACTCGATCCGAATTGGCTGGATCGGGATCGATTCGTTTTATCGGGCGGTCATGGATCCATGCTGCTTTACAGCCTGCTACACTTGACCGGATTTGACTTATCGCTGAATGAATTAAAAAACTTTCGTCAGTGGGGAACGCGGACGCCCGGTCACCCGGAATATGGAGTAACTCCCGGTGTTGAAACGACCACCGGTCCGCTGGGGCAGGGTTTTGCGAATGGGGTGGGGATGGCCATTGCCGAAGCGCATCTTGCGGCGCGATTCAACAAGCCAGGTTTCAAAATTATCGATCATTATGTGTATGGAATAGTTACAGATGGCGATTTGATGGAGGGCATTGCCTCTGAAGCGGCATCCCTGGCAGGACATCTAAAACTAGGGAAGATCATTTACTTTTACGACGACAACCGCATCACCATTGACGGTTCAACAGACCTGGCTTTTACCGAAGACCGCGGAAAACGTTTCGAGGCGTATGGTTGGCAAGTTCTTCATGTAAATGATGGCAATGATATCGATCTACTTGATGCTGCCATAAAAGATGCGAAAAAGGATGAGAGACCTACACTCATCGTCTGCCGCACGCACATTGGTTATGGTCTGCCAACGCGGCAGGATACCTCCAAGGCACACGGAGAACCGCCGGGTGAAGAGGAACTGGCCAATGCCAAGGAAAAGGCAGGCTGGCCGAAGGAACCCAAATTTTATATTCCTTCCGAAATGAA
>DAOUGM010000096.1:0-3787 GCA_034428895.1 Anaerolineaceae bacterium | reverse complement strand
CCGTAGAAGATCTGCTCCCACGGACCGAAGTCCAGCCGCCCGCCGCTCACTGCCACCACCACCTCGCGCCCCATCACCTGGCGCTTGATGTGCGCGTCGGCGTTGTCCTCGCCGGTGTCATTGTGGCGGTACTGGCTCACCGGTTCGTGTGGCGCCAGCTTCTCCAGCCATTTTTCATAATCCGCGTGCAGCCCGCTCTCGTCATCGTTGATGAACACCGCAGCCGTGATGTGCATGGCGTTCACCAGCGCCAGCCCTTCCTGGATGCCGCTCTCGCGCAGGCATGCCTGCACCTGGGGGGTGATGTTCACGAACGCCCGCCGCGTGGGCACGTTCATCATCAATTCCTTGCGGTAACTTTTCATTTCGCGTCGCCTTTCCTGTATGATTTTAGCCTGATTCCCACTTTTCTGCACCCGCCGCGGTTAACCGCAAGCGGAGCGCGTGACGCGCTCCGCTGATTTTCGAAGTTTACCCCTTATTGTCCCGGGTTCTCCCAGAACTTCATTTCATCGAATTTGACCGTGTAATCGTCGGTACTCACCGAGCGCACGAACACGCCGAAGAAGCCCGCCGCAAAAGCCGAGTCGGTGGCCTCGCCCTGCAGCACGCCGTTGACGTAGACCTTGATGTTCTTGCCCACCACCATCACGCCCAGGCGGTTGCTCTGGTTGGCTCCGGTCTTGAGGTCCGGCGACTGCTTCCAGCCGATGAGGCTCTGCGCCAATCCGTTGGGTTTCACTTTGCCGTCCCACTTCCACAGGCGCACGTAGCCGTCGCAGGTCGCTTCATATAAATATCCCTGATCGGGTTCCTTGAACACCGGCACGCGGAAGATGATGCCGTAGGAGTCCTTGCCCTCGCACGCGCCGGAATTGGCGGTCAGTTCGATATAGGTATTGGTCTGCTGCGCGATGAGCGGCAGCCGCCAGCCCGCCAGCGTGGAGAGTCCGGTCATCTGCAAAAAGCCGTCCTTGAACTCCACCTTGAGGAAGCTGTCCGAATCGGTCGGCCACGCCCACTTCTGGTAGCTGTCCATCGGATCCGTGCCCGAAGGCGCGCCCAGTGAATTGATCGGATCTCCCGGAATGGCGGTGCCCGTCGGTTCAGCCGTCGCGGTAGGCTCGGCTGTTTGCGTGGTCTCCGCTTCCGGCGTGGTCTGTGACGGGGTAATGGTCGCGATTACAGCGGGTACAGTGGTCACCACCACCGGGGTGGATTCGGTGGGCTGCACGGTCGGCAGGTTCACCGTCGGCAAACCAGCCGTGGGCGTGGGCGGGAAAACGATCTCCTCAGTGGGGGTGGTCATGGTGGAAAGCAGTTCCGCCACGCGGGTTGCCATCTCCTCGTCGCTGAGGTCCTGGCTGCCCGTCCCCTGCGGCAGCAGGCTGCACGCCCCCAGCAGCAAGCCCAATATGATCAATACCGGAATGATTTTCTTCATGTTCTCTCCTTCGACTTCAGGCTGCGGTGATGGATTCAGCCTGCCTTGTATCCGATCTTACGCAAAAAATCCTTGCGCCATTTCACGTCCGATTCGCTTTCGAAACCTTTCGGCTTCTCCCCTTCGACCACCCCCATGATGCCCCGCCCCCTGCCGTTGTCGTAAATGACCACCTCGGTGGCGTTGGAGGTGGCGCAGTAGATGCTGCACACCTCCTGGATGTTCTTGACGGCGTTGAGCACGTTGATGGGGAAAAATCCGTCTCCCAGGAAGAGGATGAAGCTGTGACCGGCGCCGATGTTCATGGCGTTCTTCTTCGCCAGTTCCGTCAGCTCCGCATCGGTGCCCGCGGAGCGGATCAGGCAGGCGCCCGATGCTTCGCAGAACGCCAGCCCAAAGCGGATTCCGGGGACGCTGCTCACCAGCGTTTCATAAATATCCTCGACGGTCTTGATGAAATGCGACTGCCCGAGAATGAAGTTGATGTTTTCCGGTTTTTCGATCGCTACACTTTCGAATTCCATTTCCATCCTCCGCTTGCTTTTCTTCCATTTTACTCTGAACGGCGCAGAGTGGGACAGGTCAATCGCAAGCCTTTTGACTTCATTGCAATCTTCGTGCCAGTACAAGGTAAAGTTCTTATAGCCGTAAGTTCGGGGTAAAATAGAGGGACATTTGAAAGGAACCCGCCCTTGTTTGAGATCACATTCCTCGGCACCTCCGCCTCAGCCCCTTCACCCAAACGCAACCTTCCCGCCTACCTTGTCCAGCATGATGAATACCGCTTCCTGGTGGATTGCGGCGAGGGCACCCAGCGCCAGATTTTGCAGTCCGGCATCGGGTTCAAACGCCTCAACCGCATCCTCATCACCCACGGTCACCTCGATCATATCCTCGGATTGGGCGGACTGCTCTCCACTTTCATGCGCTGGGAAACCATCGACCGTCTGGAGATTTACGGCGGCGCCAGCGCCCTCGAGCGCATCGGCGACCTCATTTACGGCGTGGTGCTGCGCGGAGCGAAGCCTGCCATGCCGGTTTCGCTGATCGAGGTCAAGCCGGGGTTGATCTTTGAGGCGCACGACTTCACCATCACCGCTTTCCCTGTCAACCACCGCGGACCCGATTGCTACGGTTATCTCTTCGAGGAAAAAGGCCGCCGCCCGTTCCTGGCGGAGAAAGCCGACGAGCTCGGCATCCCCCCCGGTCCTCCGCGTGGAAAACTGGTGCGCGGCGAAAGTATCACCCTCGACGACGGGCGCCAAATCACCCCCGAAATGATGTTGGGCGATTTCCGCCCCGGAACACGCCTCGCTGCCATTGGCGACCTGTGTGAGACTGACTCCCTGGTCGACCTGCTGCAGGATGTGGACGGCATCGTCATGGAAGCCACCTACCTCGAAGAGGAAAAAGATATGGCCGCGGAGTTCGCGCACCTCACCGCCCGGCAGGCCGCCGAATTCGCGAAGCAGGTCGGCGCGGGCAAGCTGATGCTCACCCACCTCAGCCGCCGTTACCGCGACAAGGACGTGCTTATGGAAGCGCAGGCGGTCTACGAGAACTCCTTCGTCGCCCGCGACTTCGACACCTTTACCGTCAAGCACGAATAGGAGCGCTCGACGAGCCGCCAGGCGCACGCACCTTTACCGTCAAGCATGAGTAGCAGCGCTCGACGAGCCGCCAGGTGCACGCACCTTTACCATCAAGCACGAATAAACCAAAGAGTAAAACGAAACAAACGAAAACATCGAAACACTCGAAAGGGTTTTTTAATAAATAATTCTTTCGTGCTTTTCGTTAATTTCGTGTGTTTCGAAACCTGTCATTGCGAGCGAATGGTCTTTATGAGCGAAGCAATCTCCAAGCAACTCTCTGTTTACCTTATTGGGGAATGCTTCGTCGGAAGTACACCTCCTCGCAATGACAAACTGATGACGTTAATGCCAAAAGGATTTACACCCAAAAGCCTTTTTCGAGTTTTTCGTAAATTTCGATTCGTTCGCGTTTCTCTTTACCCCGTTACTTCGCGTGATTCTTCTCACCCTCCGCCCTCGACGGCCTTTCCTCCCCGCCCTTGATCGCCTGGCGCCGCGGTCGATCCAGCCATTTCTTGAACGGAATGAAGAGCAGTACCAGCACGATGAATCCCACCTCAGTCACTGAACCGCCCTTGAGCACCACATGCAGCGCCAGCTGCAGCATCGCCGCCCCGGCCGCGATATCCGAATTGTGGAACAACAGGTACAGGAAGGCGTAGATCACGAAGCCGATCATCGCCGGCAGGGGGAACAATGCAATGAACACCCCGCTGGTGACCGCGAATCCCTGCCCGCCTTTGAATCC
>DAOUGM010000095.1:0-4598 GCA_034428895.1 Anaerolineaceae bacterium | reverse complement strand
TGCCCCTTTCAAAGAACGAATATTTAGCATCTTCCAATTTATACTTTTACGATCTCAACGATCAGCAGAACTATGAGTTGGCAATGCAATACATGAAAGAACGCATCTTTTGGGATATCATGACCGTGACCAACGTCACCATCGAGGAATACAACCAGACAGTAGACCAGTTGAACCAGCAGGCAGGCACCTTTTGCGTTCTCAACCCGGTGGCTTGCCCATTGATCCCCCTGCCGATGGTAGAAACCACAGCCCCCGAGGTACCCGCCGTGCCGGACTCGAACAGCGGACCCAGCGGCAAGTTCCCCCCGTTCGATCACGGTTCGTGCTTCAACAGGAGCGGTCATTACTGGTGCTACCCGGTTACAGGCAGCGTGGATGTCAGCATGTCAGGCGAATGGGACATCACGGCGATCTGCACGTCTTATCCGGGCGAGACATTTTGCGCATGGCTGAAATGAGGCAAGACCGGTCGATGCTGCACCTGGATTGGAGCGGAGGTTAATTATGAAAGAATTAGTAGACCTGACCCATGAAACCTACCCTCCCGAACAACTGGCAAAGCTGGCGCTGAACAACAACGCCCTTTTGCTCGAACTGCTCGAAGGGGTTTCACCGGCTCCGCAGCCGGAAGCGCGGCGCGGTAACTGCTCGCAGGCGCTGTTGTGGCTGGCGGAGAACCAGCCGCAAACGCTTTTACCGCACTGGGAGCATTTCGCCGCCTGCCTGAGGTCTGAGAACGGCTACTCGGTGTACGTGGCGATGTATGTGATCGCCGCGCTGGCGGCTATCGATGAGGAAGGGCGCTTTACGGCGGTGATGCGGGATTACCTGGGTTTGTTCGCCTCGGAAAAGACGATGGTGGCGGGTCACGCCATCCGCTGCGCGGGGAAGATCGCGCTTGCCTGCCCGCAGTACCGCGCGCAGATCGTGCGCGATTTACTGAACATCGAGCATATCCACCGCGGAAAGAACATGGGGCTGGTGGTGGGCTACGTGATCGAAGCCCTCGAACCGCTCTTCGACCTGGCGGAGAACAAGGGGGAGATCTTCACCTTTGTGGAGAGGCACAGCGAGAGCGGCAGCCCGCGCACGCGCAAGCAGGCGAAGGCATTTTTGGGGAAAATTATATAGCACCTACTCATTAAAAAGATCGACAGTAGGGGCAATTCATCCCGAAAGGGACGCAAAAAATGTGTGAATTGCTCCTGCGAACCATAAACAGTTTTGTAGGGTGGGTTGAAAAACCCACCTTATTAATTTGGCATACAATTTACTTATGGCTGAATACCGGAGATCATACGTTGAAGGTGGAACATATTTTTTCACCGTGGTCACATACGGCCGGACTCCCATCTTCGCCTCTGAATCCGCCCGGAAGATCCTTCATCGGGCTTGGGCGGATGTAAACAAAAGATTTCCTTTTGAAACCATTGCTGTTTGCCTGCTTCCTGACCATCTGCATTGCATTTGGCGTTTACCCGACGGTGACGCAAATTATTCCACGCGCTGGAAAGAAATCAAACGCCGATTCTCAGTAGGATACATACAGCAAGTTGGACCAGGTGGGGAACGGAACGAATCAAGGCAGAGGAAGAATGAAGCCGCTATATGGCAGAGGCGGTTTTGGGAGCACACCATCGAAGACAGCGAGGATTTGGAAGAACACCTGGATTACATCCATTTCAATCCGATCAAACATGGATACGTGGAGCGAGCTGCGGATTGGCCGTATTCAAGTTTCGCCAGGTATGTGAAAGAAGGGGTGTATAACCTGGATTGGATTGGCGGTGACGAGGGAAGGCTGCAAATGTTGGTAAGGGAGTAAATTTGTTCTTTTATGAACTATTGGTGGGTTTTCATCCCACCCTACAAGCATTGTGAAGAGACACAGCAAATGTTGGTAAGGGAGTAAATTTGTTTTTTTATGAACTATTGGTGGGTTTTCAACCCACCCTACAAGCTTTGTGGAGAGGCACAGCGAATGTTGGTTTAGGAGTAAATTTGTTTTTTTATAAACTATTGGTGGGTTTTCAACACACCCCACAAGCATTGTGAAGAGACACAGCATATGTTGGTGTAGGAGTAAATTTGTTTTTTTATGAACTATTGGTGGGTTTTCAACCCACCCTACGAGCATTGTGAAGAGACACAGCAAATGTTGGTGTGGGAGTAAATTTGTTTTTTTTTATAAACTATTGGTGGGTTTTCAACCCACCCTACAGGCTTTGTAGAGAGGCACAGCGAATGTTGGTTTAGGAGTAAATTTGTTTTTTTTGAACTGTTGGTGGGTTTTCAACCCACCCTACGAGTTTTTAACGGTTGAATTAAAACAAATATTCTCTATAATAATATTATTGGCTGGTGGTTTTACCAGTTATCCATAACCTACCATGAACCTGCCCTTCGAACCCCTGCACGTCAGCAGCCTGAAAGAGGCCTGCGTCTCGCGCCTGGAAAGCCTGATCCTCTCCGGGGAGCTCAAACCCGGCGAGAGGCTGCCCTCCGAACGCGAGTTCGCCGCCGCGCTGGGTGTGAGCCGCCCGGTGCTGCACGAAGCGCTGGTCGACCTGGAAGCCAAGGGGCTGGTGTCCATCCTGCCGCGCCGTGGCGTGGAGGTGAGCGATTTCCGCAAATCCGGTTCGGTGGCCATGCTCTCCACCCTGCTGGCATTCAACCAGGGCACGCTCGATCCACAGTTCATCAAAAGCCTGTTTGACATGCGCATCCTGATGGAAACCGAGACCGCGCGCCTGGCGGCGCTGCACGCTTCACCCGAACAGATCGCCGAACTGGATGCCCTGCTGCAGCGCGAACGCGAATGCAGCCGCTCGAATGTGACAGGGCTCACCGAAGTCGATTTTGAATTCCACCTCGCGCTGGCGATCCAGTCCGGTAACCTCATTTATCCGCTGATCCTCAATTCGTTCAAGAACGTTTACACGCACCTCACCGGCTCCTTCTTTCAACTGGTCCAAGGGAGCGAGGTGCTGCGCGACGTGCACGCTTTTCACGTGCGGCTCGTGCAGGCGGTGCGCGACCGCCAGCCTGACCTGGCGGCTGAGATCATGTCCAATCTGCTGCGGCACGGCGAAACCCTGTTGAAGGAATCCATGCCGCAATTCCCCGGGAGGTAATTTTATGGATACGATGACCACTGAAAAACCGAAGTACCAGATCAAGGAACCCAAGTTGCTCTCACCGCGCGTGCGCTGGCTGCGCGACTATTACTTCCAGGGCGTGCAGCGCAAGTGGAACAACGAATACAGCGCCTGGACGACTGGAACCCCCTGGGACTTTCAATACAACGAGCTTTCCTTTTATATCGTGCCGGAAACTTACTTTTACATCCCCACCTTCCGCTCCTCGTTCAACCAGATCGCCCAGCCGGTGGAACTGCACCCCGACTTCTGGAGCTGGAGCCTGCCGGAGCGCCGCGCCTGGTTCCTGAAGGAAGTGATGGTGAAGTACCTGCCCAAGGAGATACTCCCCGGCGACCTGCTGGCGGGGGCGCGCTTCAACGTGATGACCTCCCACTGCCTGACGCAGGCGGAGACGAAGGAATACGACCGCCTGGTCAAGGGCAAGAACGGCGCGCGGGCAGCCATGCTGTGGTTCCACAATCACGGCTACGGCAATGCCGGTGCCACCAGCGGTCACCTGGTGCCGGGGTACGAGCGCGTGATCACGCAGGGGTGGAAGGCGATTCACGAGGACCTTGAGAAGAATTACGCCGCCCTGTCCCCATCCGACCAAAAGGGCAAAAAAGGCGCGCAGCTGCGGGCGATGCTCACCGCTTCCACGCTGGCGCGCGACCTGGCGGATGAATACCGCAAAGTGGTGGAGAACCTCGCCAAAGACGAACCCGATGCCGCCCGCAAATCCGAACTTGAGCAGATGGCGCAAAACCTCTCCCGCGTGCCGTGGGAACCCGCGGCCAACTTCTGGGAGGGGGTGCAAGCGCTGTGGCTGACGCACATGCTGGTCATGTCCGACGAGAATTACCCCGGTCCGGGGGTGTCCTTCGGGCGCGCCGACCAGTACCTGAAGGCGCTGTGGGAAAAATCACTCGCCGCAGGCATGGATCGCGAATTCGGCAAGGAGATCCTCAAATGCTTCTGGGTGCACTGCAACACGGCATACGACGGCATGATCCACACCGGCGGCAACCAGGGCATCACCGCCGGTTACGGGCAGTTAATCACCCTCGGCGGGGTGGGTGCGGACGGGGCTGACATGACCAACGACCTCACCTACGCCATGCTGGAGGTCATCGACGAGATGACCCCCATCCTCGAACCCAAGCCCAACGTGCGCCTGCACCGCGGCACGCCGGACAAATTGCTGACCCAGGTGGTGGAGATGATCTCCACCAGCCAGGGGGCGCCCTTCCTGCTGAATTTCGACGAACGCTCGATGGCGGGCATGATGCTCGAATCGCGCAAGACCGGGCTCGATCAACTGATCCATCCTCAAAACGTGCACGACTACGCCCCGGTGGGCTGCCTGGAAAACACCATGGCGGGCAACGACCGCTCCGGCACGGTGGACGACAACCTGAATTTGCTGAAAGCGGTGGAACTGGCGCTCACCGGCGG
>DAOUGM010000094.1:0-7373 GCA_034428895.1 Anaerolineaceae bacterium | reverse complement strand
AAATCAGCATACTTGATCGGTTCCATATTTCTCCTTTTGTGGATTGTCGGACAATACAGGTCAAGGAGAGGTCGATTTCTGCCAACTTTCCACTGCTTATGTCAATTATAAGAAAAATGATGCCCTAAACACAATCCCCCCGCTTGGGAAGGGAATTGATTTTTTTGATTTCGGTAATAGAATGAAATAGATGAAACACCGCTTGCTGCATTACGAAAGGCACGACCAACCCCTGCTCTCACGGCGTGAGTTCACGCTGCGGGTACTGCGGCATGCAGCGGCCGGTGTGGGGGTGCTTGCCGTTTCACTGTTTATCGGCGTGCTGGGGTACCATCTGTTCGAGCACCTTTCCTGGCTGGATGCGCTGCTGAATGCATCGATGATCCTGGGCGGTATGGGACCGGTGAACCCGATCGTCACACCCACGGGAAAGGTTTTCGCCTCGCTGTATGCGATCTTTTCGGGAATGGTCTTCCTGGCGGTGGCGGGGGTGATGATGGCACCTGTGGCGCACCGCATCCTGCACCGCCTGCACATGGAAGAAGGCGAGCTGGAAAAAAACTGAATCCACGATTGCAGCAAGGCAGACAGTTTGCCTTAACTTTAAATGCGTATAGTAGACTAACAAGGGTGTAGAGTATACAGCAAGGAATAATTTTGTATAATTAATCTGTTGAAATAACGACAGGAGGGACCATGTACGTCAAAAAAGTACTGACAGTCGTCATCTTGGGATTATTCATCCTTGCAGGGTGCAAGGGCAATGACACCAACCCGATGAGCCCCGATGAAATCGTTGCCCTCACCGCCGAGGCGGCGATATCGGCACAACAAAGCGCGGCACCGGTTAACAGCCTGGAACCGCCCGCCACGAACACACCGGAAGTCCCAGTAATTACACAGACTGCTCCCTCCAGCAGCAACGCCTCCATCACCATCACCAGCATCCAGGAAACCGGTTACGGAAAGGCGATCGTGAACTGGGACGCAGTGGGAGACTTCCCATCGGGATTCAAACTGGTGTGGACCACCGAGGTCAGACAGCCTGTCTTCCCGGGCGACACCAATTCCTATACCAGCGATCCTTTCTCGCGCTCGATGTTGTTCAGCGGCACACCGGGAACCCTTTACCTGATGAGGGTATGCCGCTTCACCGGCGACGCCTGCGATGTATACAGCAACGTGGGCATCTTTGCCTTCTCTACAACAAGCGCCTCATCCACCCCGCTGACCAGCACCAAGACCGTCTGGCCGACCACTCGCGTACCGGGCGGGGGAGGTACCGGCGGAAAGACGGCCACACCGGTCTCTCCGTTGACGATTACCTCGGTGACCGCTGCCTCTCCAGGTAAAGCCTTGATGATGTGGAAATCGGACACGAACCCGAGCAAGGGATTCAAGATCGTGTATTCCAAGACAAATTCGGTTCCGGTATACGGTACGGATTCCTATTATGCAATCAGCGACGGCGCCACCCGCCAGGCTTACGTAGACGGCACCTCGGGCACCAAATACTATTACCGCATCTGCAAGTACGACGGCTCAAAATGCGATCCCTATTCTCCGGCTTATACATTCACCTTCCCCACCTTCACCTCCAGCCCCACGCCCAGCGCGACGACTGACCCGGCGGTGATCAACATCACGGGCCTCTCCGACCTTTCCGCGGGCGCGGCTACCATCAACTGGACCGCCAGCGGAACTTTTTCCAATGGTTTCAAGATCCTGTACTCCACTTCCAACAGCACGCCGACACTGGGCGGGAGCGGCGTAACAGCTCTGCTGTTCGACGGGGCACTGCGCTCGGCGATCGTCAACGGCGTACCTCGCAGCCATTATTACTACCGCATCTGCAAATACACCGGCAGCACGTGCAGCGTGTACTCGAGTGTCGTCGAGTTCACCTATGCCGATATCAGCGAAGACCCGGCAATCGAATTATTGAGTGACGGCGCTTTCAGCGAGGCCGGCAAGGTGAAGCTGGATTGGACGCTTCCGGCTGGCGACAATGCCGGCGGATACCTGATCCTGCAGGCATACCCGGATACCCCCATCTTCCCGGAAGCAGTCAAGTACACGGTCTCCGATCCCACGGCGCGCACCTTCACCGTCAGCGGGTTGAGCAGCGGACTGACCTACAATTTCCGCCTGTGCCTGTACAACGGGACGATCTGCACAGTGTACTCCGCGGCAGTCACGGACGTGCTGGTGCCATGATCAAGGGAATTGAATAAAGCGAGAACTCATTTCGAAAAAATCAACGGTCTCGTGACAAGGGAATATATTTCCGTAGACGCAGACAAGAGGGATGACCATGAAAGCGTTGGCGTTGGCCGTCAGTGCCAGACAACACGGCAACTGTTATGATTTTGCCGCCTTTACCCTGGAGCAGTTGGCGCAGGCTGGAGTTGAAACCGAGTTGATCAATTTCAACGATTACCGCATCACGCCCTGCCAGGGATGCAATTATGAGTGCGTGCAGCACACGGATCCAACCCGAAAGGCGGACGCGGTGTGTCCGATCGACGACGATGTGCAATCCATATGGGAAAAGGTCTGGAAGGCTGAAATCTTATTCCTATTTGTTCCCAATTACGGCGGTCTGCCGCCGGCGCTGTGGTTTGCGTTCTCGCAGCGCGTGCAGGGGTATCATCGATTGGCACCACCTGACAGGGCGAAAAAATCGGTGGTCAGCGCCGTGATCATTGCGCCGCCCCACCAATCCAGCGGAGCGCCCTGGGTTTATTCCATGATGGGTGACGAAGTCAAGGGGTTGGAGCGGGTGGTGGCAGGATTCGAAGTGATTTCTCCGAATGAATTTGCGAGCGAGTACACTTTCACTCCATTGATCGAGTGCGAAGAAATTCAACGACGGCTGCGATTCCTCGCCCAAACAACATTAAAAAAGCAAAACCTACTGCAGGAGAGAAGCGTGCCGTAGTGAAACACGGGATACTTTCAATGAGGATGATGCGACAACCTTTTGCCGGGGAATACCCCTAAATTTCGTATCGCTCTAATCGAAGGCAGAAGCACGCAGGTAGGCGAGGGGAAGGACGGTAATTGCTGCGCTCACAGGCGTCAACAACACGGATGATCAAGCATCCAAACGACGAACAAAAAACGGACTTGCAAATATTCTGCAAGTCCGTTTTACTTCGTTTAAAAAATAAGCAAATTGAAAAGAGACTATTTGTCCTTCGGTCCGGTGTAGACCACCTCGAACAGGATACGGTCCGGCGATTCGAACATCACCTGGTAGTAGGTGCTTTCAGGACCTGAGAACTCCGGGCGGTGACACGGCGTATTAAATAAGGCCGTGATGTTATGTTTTTTGAGGTACTCGACCGCCTGATCGACATCGCCTTGCTTTTCCACCGCTATGCCCAGGTGGTTCATACCTATGCCATCATAGTCGTTTGCAAGGTCTTTAAGCGGGGAGCAGAACCACAGGCTGGATCCCGTTTCACATCCCACGCCGAGCATGTTCTCATCATCGTACAGAGTTTTCCAGCCCAAAAAATCAAACAGTTCCTTGTAGAAGCCGAGATGGCTGGTGTGAATATTGACCTGAAGATGTCCCAAATTGGTTTTCATGTTTTTCTCCCTGATCAAGTGAATTAGTCAAGCGATGCGCTTATGATAAAACAAACGTTCTATTAAGTCAAGGGCGGTTTTCCTCGGTTGAATTGATCGTGATGGTTGTTTTAAAAGTCAATAAAAAATGGCGGTGCAACAACCCGCCAATGGTCATTCAACCACTGAAGACAACCTGAGCATCGATCAAACCGTAGCGCCGTAACGCGGGTTGGCGAGGGGGATGACATTGATCACCGGCTCCTCGTAGGGATGCGCTTCACGCACGGCCTGCACGGCTTCCATCAGGTTTTCCTCACGGCAAAGGACCTCAATCTTGACCTCGCTGCCGGAAAACAACTCACCGGGGTTGCCCAAATATGGTTTGGCATCATCCAGCGGGCGCCAGAATCCCTGCACCGGGGTAATGGAAGCGCAGTGGTCGTACTTGCCGATCTCGCCGGCGTGAGTTTTGGCCAAACCCTCCAGGATCTCATCGACGGCGTCTTCGGGAGCGAAAATTTCAATTTTAAAATAGGGGGATAAGTTCATGTCCATCTCCTCTGGATATTCAATAGATTCGGTGAGTAATGAGGAATCCCAGCATGCCAAATAATGCTCCGCCGATCAGCCCAAGCAGCGGACGCACGACCTGCAGGCAGCGCAACGGAACGCTGCCACTGCGCCTGCCGCCGAGGAGGGCAAAGAAAGCGGCTCCGGCTGCGGCAAGCAGCACCGACCATGGGAAAGGCGAAGCAGCGGACGGGCGCAAAACCCCAGCCAGCAGGCTTCCGACCAGGGCACCGGCAGGCGCCGAGACCAGCGACCAGAAGACGCGTTTTGTGACCAAACCGACGCACAACCCGACGAGTGCTCCGCCGGCGACAGCCAGAAATAAATAGAAGGCTGTGGATTGGAAGGAAATGCCGGCTGAACCGGCGTGCATCCCGATGATGAGCGCCGCACCTGCTACAGCCGCCGCTTCAGCGGTGAGGCGCAGCAGGAGGGTGCCAATGCCCAGCGCTCCCAATCCCGCTGCCGCCACAGACAGCCCGTCCTTCAATTGACTGCTGATGGGTTGAGTCACTTGAGAAAGCGGTTGGGGTGTGGTTCCCGCAGGAGTATCGACCTCGGTGACCGTCAGCGGTTTAATGGACCGAACGGGCAAGGGGGCTCCGCAGGCAATGCATTGATTTTGCCCTGCCGGGTTGAGGGTGGCACAGAATTCACAGGTGACTTGTTGACCAGGCATGGAGCTAAAACCCCGCATACACGCTGGTGAACCAGGGTTCGGGATCGACTTCCACGCTGCCGACAATCAGATCATAATGCAGGTGCGGTCCGGTGACGCGTCCGGTTCCGCCCACCATGCCGATCTGCTGCCCGACCTCCACGCGGTCGCCGACCTTGACATCGATGCGTGACTGGTGCCAGTAGCCGGTATAGACCCCCCAACCGTGAGAAATAATGGTGGCGTTGCCGCGCACAGTAAGATCACGGCCAACAAAGACGACAATGCCGGGCGCAACGGCGAGGACGGGCGTGGTATCGTTGCCGGCGTAGTCCAACCCGCTGTGGAAATAATCGTAGGTACTGCCGTTGTACGAGCGCAGGCGTCCGTAATAGGAGGTGATGCGTTCATGATCGGGAATGGGGGGCTGGAAAGCGCTGTACCACATTTTGTCGGGCGGCGCCTCGGCAACGACCGACATGATCTGGTCGAACTCGGGTCCGGTCACCTCCGGTTCGGTGGTAGCGTCGGATACCTGCAGCGGTGAATCAAAGCCGTAGTCCATCTGTTTGACGAGCAGATTTTGCTGAACGGCAAACGAACGTCCGTCGGCAGCGGAAAGGGTCAGCACGAATTGCGCCAGGCCGGGGCTTTGCAGGCGCGGAACGCCCTGCAGCGCGGTAAAACTGCCCTGGGCATCGGGGAAGAAATGCAAGGGGTATGAAAACAGGGAACCGGAAAGGGCAGACCCGGCGGGTGCCTGCACCCGGATGACGGCGGTCTTGCCCTGCTCCAGCGGCGAGGGATTCACGGCGACCGAGGAAAGGGCGAGCAAATCCTCGGAGGGATTGAGCGCCAGGGTACCGGGGAAGAAGATGGTGTCGTTCTGCACCAGCGACCAGGGTGCGCGCAGGTCGTTGTAGACCGCGGCGAGCCATGGGTTGGTGGAAGTGCGCACAGCGAGTTCAATGGAACTGATCCCCGAGGTGAGAGGAAGGCGAGTCTGTTCAACACCGCTGCCGGCCAGCATGTAAAAGCGCTGTCCTGCATAGAGTGCGTCGGGGGCGGTGAGGAAGTTCAAGCGCGCAACGGCGTCGCCGCCCTGGCGCAGGCTGCGGCTGAGGGTATGCGCGGTCTCGCCTGCCGGGAAACTGGTTCTCACGATCTCACCGCTGAGATCTTCAAAACCGGGAATGAAGAGCCTTCTGCCCGGGCTGAGGACATCGGGGTTGGCGAGGTTGCTGCTGCGGATGATGCTGGCGGTGGAACAGTGAAAACTGCGGGCGATGGAGTAAAGCGTATCGCCTTCCTGGACGATATAGAACGCACCGTCCGATTGTGCGCTGACCGCCTGCCGGGGGAGGATGGTCAGAGCAAGCGCCAGTATGAGACAGATGCACAAAGCGGGTGCAACCCGCGAAGATTTCATAGTGCTCAATTGTAATGGAGAATTGATATTTTGATGGAAAAATGCAGACCTCCGTGAGGAGGTCTGCAATGGCCGGTTGAAACTAATCAGATCCAACGGCTAATAATCTGCTTTCTGCACCAAAAACTGGATAATGAAGGAAGGTGGGTAATCAGCGGGGGCGATGGAGTCTGGGGCGGCGTTCACCCTGCCTTCCAGGGTATTGGTACCGATCGAAGAAAACGCGCTGTTATAAATGAATTTTGCCACCGCTGTGGCATACTCCCTCCGGGCTTCATATTCCGCGGCTTGATCCGCGGGGACATCCGAAACGGAGTCACCGACCCATTGTGCGATCGCAACGGGTTTGTTGGTAAAAATCCTCATCACCTGCGCCAGGTCGGCACACCGGTAAGTGCTCGACTGATCTCCGGCGTTCTTGTGCTGCTGACCAATATTTGATGTGACCGCAGTTAATTGTCCGGTGCAGTCGGAGTTCGCGACAAGCCCCAGGTTGAAGGGCAGATAATAACGCGTTCCATTGACGTCCTCGAAGCCGAAAAAGATGAACAATTGTTCATCCATCAATTTGGAACCAAGAAAGACACCATAGTATTGAGAATAACCATTATTCAATTGCGATGAGGGGTCAAAAATATTGAATTTGCGGCTACGGCTGCCGCTATCGAACATCTCGGATTCAGGGATAACGGTTCGACCGGAAAGCCAGCTGTCAAGGTTTTCCTCGAGACCGGGATTGGTATCGAGAATATTCAGCCACCCTCTTGCCTCCTCGGTGAGATGCCAGATCCGGCGCTCGAAATCGAACCAGCCGACAAAAAGATCATCGAAGAATGCCCCGAGAACGATGCCGGTCTTGGTGGCAATCAACCTGGTGGTGATGCTGTCTCCCAACCCAACCGGCGGGGTAAGGCAGGTGTAATAGATAAAAGCCCCGTTTGCCTCAGCCAGGTTGACGATCTCGGTGACATCGCCGGAATGGGCATAAATAGTTTCATTGTTCTCCGGATCATTCGGATTCGTATGGAACATTGGAATCCTCAGGCAGTCCGCCTGGCGGTCGTAGATGAAAACGGTATAAACCGGCGGATCGGCATATGGATTCAGCGCATAGACGGTTTGAAACGTGTGCTCGTT
>DAOUGM010000093.1:0-19413 GCA_034428895.1 Anaerolineaceae bacterium | reverse complement strand
TACGGGGTATGAAAAGCAAATCCGGGCGTCCATCGCGGAAACCCGGATATCTGAACCAGCGATCCGCAATTTATTGGTTTACTCGCACCAGAACTCGATCTCGTCGCCGTCGCTGACGCTGCCCGTGCGCGAAGCTCCGCCGCAGCCGTAAGCCGTGTAGCTGTAGGATCCGGGGCACACGCTGATGGTCTGGTTACCGGCGGCAACATAAAATGTGAAGCTCGCCGTGCCGCTCATATAGATTGTCACCTGGCCGCCGGTGTCGTTCTTGATGCTGATCGTCCCGCCCCGGTCGCAGGCGGGTGCCGCGGTCGGCAGCATCACCGTCGGCAGAGGGATGAAGGCGGGGGTAAAGACGGGCATGATCGCAATATCTCCAGCGATCACTGTCACCAGTTCCTTCCAGACCCAGCATCCCTCCAAAGGCCGGTCCGGGTTCTGAACGTAATAGAAATCACTGCCCTGGTTTATCCCCAGCACCTCGACCTCGGTTCCCACAGGCAGGGTGACTACGATCGCGTAATCGGTCGATGGGCCGGCGCGGCAGTTGGTGTTCTTCGTCACCGACACCTTTGCAGTCTCGCTGGTGGGGGTCAGCGTGGGTTGCGGTCTGGTGGTGGGAGCCAGTGTGGCAACCTCGAGGGGCGGCGCACTGGAATTCGTATCAGTGTCCGAACCTGTAGCGCAGGCGAGAAGGATAAAGAGGATGATGAAAATCAGAAAGATACGGAAATATCTCGACCTCAGCATATTTACTCCCTCCCCGAACCGTAAGAATGGATTACATCATGAACCTTTCACAGAGATACAAATACGATACACGATAATGAACTTCAAAACAAGGGATATGGACATGGACCGCGCATGTCGATTGTTTACAAAGGAGGGTGATACAGCAAATAAAAAAGGGATGGGTCACGAATGAACCCATCCCGAAAAATCAACCGCAGTCCCCGGTGCCGATAACTGAGTATCTATTCGCACCAGAACTCGATCTCGTCACCGTCGCTGACGCTGCCCGTGCGCGAAGCCCCGCCACAACCGTAAGCCGTGTAACTATAGGACCCCGGGCAAACGTTCAGCATCTGGCTGCCGGCCGCGACGTAGAAAGTGAAGCTTGCCGGGCCTTTCATATAAATGGTCACCTGCCCGCCGGTGTCGTTCTTGATGCTGATCCTCCCGCTGAGTTCGCAAGCCGGGGTGGCGGTAAAGGGGATCGGAGTAGGCCTGGGCGGGGGAGTGTTGGTAGGCGGCGTGGTCGGGGTTGGGGTGTCTGGCAGTTTGACTACGGGGTTGATAACATAAATATACCTGTAGCCCGTTCCAGCCGGATAAGTATCCCAGCCATCAAAAACATCATCGTCGAACTCGAAACCGATCTCCACCGTATGAGGTTTACCCACCTCCCATCCGCTGGTGGTGATGCCGGTGAAAACCGAAGGATATCCAGTGTTGGGATCATCTGCGAAGTAAGCCAAATCTTGCGCAGTGAAACGCTCATCGTAGTAATCCCTTCCGTCAAGAATTAAACTGAAATGGATATGCTTCATGTTTTCTGATAATGTAGCTTCATCCCTGGCGGTCCATCCAGTATGAAAACCCAATGGGAGATTGTAAGGAACATCAACAGTATAGGCCTCATTGGCGTTAACATCGCCTTCGATATAGTCGATAACACTGGGTACCTCAGGGCAGTAGCGCGCAAACGCGCACGGGCTGAGGTTGACTGCGGGCAGAGGTGTTGGCGTAGCCGTAGGAGTAGGCAGAGGCGTGGCTGTGGCGGTGGGCGTGGCAGTAGCTGTGGGTGTGGATGTGGCGAACAAACCTTTGATCGCGTCCGGCCGGAAATTACAGCTCACCATCAACACCAGTACGCACGCCATAGCGGTCACACGAAAGATATTCGGGCGCTTCATAAACATCCCTCCTGTAATTATATTAACTATTATATATACAAGTTATCTGTACGCGTCATATCATCAAGCATCGGGAATCCACCTCACACCGGAGGTTATGCCGCAACCCGTCCCGCGCATCATCCTGCAAACACGCAAGATCGCTGCGGAGTCATGCCAGCCCCGGGCGGTGAAACCCACCTGTCAGGACGACTCTTCTCGCTAGATTGCAGTCTGGAGTTAAATTTGGAGATCGAATTCGCGTTTGAGCGCGGACTTTGCCGCCAGGTAACCGCACATGCCGTGCACCCCGCCGCCCGGCGGCGTGGCGGAAGAACACAGATATACGCCCCGCAGAGGGGTGGAATAGGGATCCCAGCGCAGCAACGGCCGTGTGAACATTTGCCCCAGGTCCTGCGCGCCGGTGTTGATGTCTCCGCCCACATAGTTGGGATTATAGGTTTCATACTCCGCAGCCGAAAACGTGTGCGTGGCCAGGATGTGGGAGCAAAAGCCGGGAGCAAAACGTTCTACCTGAGCCTCGATGCGTTCGCGCATGTCCTCGGTCGAACCGTTGGGAACATGGCAGTACGCCCAGGCGGTATGCTTGCCCTGCGGCGCACGCGAAGGGTCGAAGAGGCTGGGCTGCACAAGTATCACGTATGGCTTCGAAGGATGCTGCCCGCTTGCGACTTCCTGCTCGGAAGTCGATATCTCCTCCAGGGTACCGCCCACATGCACTGTAGCTGCCTGGCTCACTTTGGCGTTCGACCATGGAATGGGCGCGTCCAGCGCCCAATCGATCTTGAACACGCCCGCGCCGTAGCGGTAGCGCTCCAGTGGTTTTCGATAGGAGTCCGGGAGATCGTACCCGGCGATTTTAAGCAGGTTTTTAGGAGAGACATCCAGCAGCGTAACGCGGGCTGCCGGGAGTTGGCGCAGGCTGGTGACTGTTTGACCGGTGACGATCTCCCCGCCGAGATCTCGAAGCAAGTTTGCAAGGGCATCCGTAATCTGCTGCGCGCCACCCAGCGGCAGCGGCCAGCCCACGGTATGGGCGCCCAGCGCGAGAACCATGCCGAAGGATGCCGTACCCATACGCTCGAGCGGGATCGTGCCGTGCGCAGCCATGCCCGCAAAGATCGCCCGCGCCTGTGGCGTGAAAAAACGCGCCCTGGCGAATCTCGCGGCGCTTTGGATGGCGCCCATTCCGAAGCGGGCGAACAACAGCGGCGAGCGCGGAATCCGCAACGGGCTGAGCAGGTCGTTGACCAGCCTCGTGGAGTTTTTGATCAACGGAGTAAAGATGCGCCGGTAACTCTGCCCATCCGCACCCAGCCCTGCGGCGGTTTCATCCAGATCGCGGCTGAGCAGCACCGCCTCGCCGCCGTCCAGCGGGTGAGCGAGAACATCAGGAGAATGAACCCATTTCAAACCGGATTTTGCCAGATCGAGCGAACCCAGAAAGGGGGAAGACAAAGCCAGCGGATGAACCGCGGAACACACATCATGCAAAAATCCCGGCAGTGTCAGTTCCGCGGAGCGCACTCCCCCGCCGGGGGTGTCCTTGCCCTCCACCACGAGCACCCGCAGACCCTGCCGTGCAAGAGTGATCGCCGCAGAAAGCCCATTGGGGCCGCTGCCCACGATCACCGCATCGTACTCATTCTGCGACCGCCCCGGTCTATTCAAAGTGTCCTCTCATATGGTTCCAAGACGAATCACTTGCGAAATGGCATGGCCAATTGATACAGCACCGAACGTATGGCCGCATTGTACCAAAGATTTCCGAAGAATCGCCATTGAAGCGAGCGGTCGATGGTACGGTTCACCTGCTGGACCCGACTTTCCACTCCAAATTCGCGGGCAAGGTTCAGCAACGAGGCGTGCCAGAATTTATCCTCGGCATGCGGACCTATGCCGAATAAGAACGTCAATTCATATAAGGGGTCATTCGGCCGGATCAGCGCCTGTGTCTGTGCGTAAAGCATTCGATCTTCCACATAAGCACTGAAAGTGATCCATCCCGCAAACATATGACCCTGAAGGGTGATCAATGAAAAGGATTCGTCGCCAACGCACATTACCACTGCGCCCGTGTAGAGCTTGACTCCTCCCGGGAGCGTCAGGTTGATCAATGCAGTAACGCCTGGTCGAATCTCCCCATCCGGCGTGGAAAAATGATTGCCTTTCGGCCAAAATTTGGAGAAGTTGGTTATCCATTCAGTGATGATCTTGGAAGGCAAGAGATCGATGCCGGGTAGCGCAACGCGGTACGTGCGCAGCCGCAGAGCGCCAAATCCTTGCATTGGAGAGGTTGGAGAACGTTTTTCAACGTTTAAACTGACCATCCCCTCCGGCGGGGATGAAAAAGGAAGAATGGTTCCGCTTGTCGCCCAGTTTACCCTGGGGACATGGGGATTGGTTGTCATCACGCCGTCCCCTGTTCCAGCAACTGGAGCTCATCCCTGCAGATTCGGAGTACGGCATCCATGCGTGTAAGTTGAAAGATGCCGCGGAGTTCATCGTTCAAACCAAACGCAGACAGTCTGCGATTCGCCTTGCGCAGGGTAACGCAGAGGATGAAGAGCAGTTTTACTCCCGCCCCATCCATGCACGATACGGAAGTTAGGTTGAATGCAATATTTTTGTGGGAGGAATTACGCAATTCGCGAGTGGTATTTTCCAACTCTTGCTCAAACGGAGAGGTCATGGAGCCGCAGAAATCCAGGATCAGAAAATCAGGGTTTACCTGGCGCTGAGAAATGGTCAGCCTTTGATCTTGCATTTTCACTCCTTTATCGGTGCAAAAAAAAAGCCGAAATCTGCAACGCAATCAAGGATGATAATTAATACCAATTATACCGCAATTATCATAATATTTAAGGATGATGATCACCCAGTCGGGAAACAAGTTAATCCTTATGAACCTTCGAGCTGTTCGGATGAATCTTCCCCAAAGTCAAGCACTTCGCGAACCTGCGAACCGCTCAACTGCGGTCCGATGATCTTTTGTTCCTCCAGCGCATCGATGAGCCGCGCCGCGCGGTTATAGCCTACGCGCAATCGCCTCTGCAGCATGGAGATGGAAGCCTTCCCCTCGCGCCTGACCACCTCCAGGGCGTCTTTGAACATCGGATCGCCGGATTGAATCTCATCTCCAAAAAACGATCCCTGTTTCAACGGCAGACCAGCTGGCACCATCTCCAGGCTGGCATCGTACAAATCTTCGCCGCCCTCTGTCTGCCTGTTCATGGCGATCAAACGCCAGGCGTTTACCAGGCGTTGAATCTCGGGGTCGGATACATACACCCCTTGCAGGCGTACGGGTGCCGGCGCGTCTGGCGCTTGATAGAGCATATCACCGCGGCCGAGCAATCGTTCGGCTCCCGGTTGGTCGAGAATGACGCGGCTGTCTGTTCCAGACGCGACCATAAATGCCACGCGTGCAGGGAAATTCGCCTTGATCAATCCGGTCACAACATCCACAGAGGGGCGTTGGGTGGAAATGATCAGGTGGATACCAGTGGCGCGCGCCAATTGTGCCAGCCGGGTAATGCTGCGCTCGGTCTCATCCGGCGCCAGCATCATTAAGTCCGCCAGTTCATCGATCACGATGACCAGGTATGGAATATGTTCGCCGCTTTTGCGGTTAAAGTCCGAAATATTGCGTGCACCGGCGTTTGCGAACCGTTTATAGCGGGAATCCATTTCGCGCAGCACCCATTGCAGGGCGCCCACCACACGCTCGGCATCCACCACCACGGGAGCCAGCAGATGCGGAATGCCGTTGTAACCGGTCAGCTCAACGCGCTTCGGATCCACCAACACCAGGCGCAGATCCTGCGGCGAGTTATTGAGTAGCAGGCTGGTCAGAATGGCATTGACCAGCACGGATTTACCCGAATTGGTGGTTCCGGCAACAAGCAGATGCGGCATATTGGTCAGATCAGCGCAAAGCGGCTTCCCGGCGACGTCCTTGCCAAAAGCAAATCTCAGCGATGACCTGACCTTCTTGAAGGCTTCGGTTTCGATCAACTCCCGCAGCGAAACCAGTGTGAGTTCCGAATTCGGTACTTCAATGCCTACATATGCCTTGCCTGGCACAGGAGCCTGGATGCGAATGCTGGGAGCCGCCAGTGCCAGCGCCAGGTCGTCGGCCAGATTGACAATTTTTGCCACCCGCACCCGCGTTCTTCCACTGCGCGACTCGATGAAATCCGGTTCGACCCCATACTGGGTTACCGCAGGCCCGCGATGGATCTCAACAATGTGGGCAGGCGCGCCAAAGGACGCCAGGGTTTCTTCAATAATGCGGGCGCGATCCTTATCATAATGCGATTGCATGGCAGCAGGAGAAGCCGGATCGAGAATATCAGCCACAGCCGGTATCAGCCATGGTTTTTCAGGTTTGACCGGTGCCGGATGAACAAGTGGTACTGATCCCGCGGCAGACTCGGTATGTTTTGCCGGCGGAACAGCTTGCCCGGCAGCCGAACTTCTTCCAATTGTTTCGCTACGCCGTGCAACCGGTTCAGTGGGTGAAGGAGATTCGTGCGAATTTAGCGGGTTGAATCCTTCTGGCAAGTCACTGGCAGTGGTTTCGATGCCGTCATAAGATTTTACCGGCGAATAATTGAATTCCGGCTGGCGGGGTGGTCTCGGAACTCGGCGTTTTTCAAATTTGCGGATCAACGCGCCAATCTGCTGGATAAGTTCAGGCAGGGAAATGTTGACAATAAAAATGACGGCAATAAGAAGCCACGCCACCAGGACTACAACTTCACCAGCACGTCCCAGGGTGTCATATAAGAAATTATCCAATCCCGCGCCAATGAACCCTCCACCGCGGCCTTCGCGGGCTGAAGTGTAACCACCACCGGTAAAAAAATGAAACCAGGTGAGCAGGTTGAGATAAAGCAGAACGATCCCCCCAATGCGACCACCCGAAATTCGCGGAAGGCGCTCATAATGCCGGAATAGCAGGGTGATCCCAACAATGACCAATGCCGCCGGCAGGATGATCCCACCCCAACCGGCAATCTGCCCGGTGGTGCGTGCGATCCAACCGGTCAATTGCCCATTTTTGTCGGCAAAGAGAGCCACCATGCTAACCACACCAACCACAACCAAAACACCGCCGATAAAGTTGAGTTTTTGATCGACGGTTAACCTGGAAGAATACGGCTGTGAGGTCTTGCGCGAGCTGCGCTTGGTGGCAGGTGCAGACCTGGAAGTGGATTTACGCGAGTACCTGGATTTGGGCATGACATCTCTCTTGTCGGTTTATTGACAATTATCAGCAATCAGGATGCAGTTTCCATACCATTTTATCATTTATGGATTGGGAGTTTTATCGTTTCACAAGAGTAAAAACGATGATTTCTTCAATTTTTGTTAATCAAAAAATTCCAAATCTTCAGCGGCGACCAACCGACTTATTCGCCAGGGAGCAGGGCGCGCATTTTTGCCAAAATTTTCCGCGTGGATTCAAATGCAAGCTGCGGTAATGCGTCCAGGGAAAACCATCCAACCTCATCAGCATCATCGGCAGCAGCCAGTTTGCCGCGCAGAACGTGGGCGCGATAAACAAGAAATATATCCGATCCTCGCATGTGTTCCCTTCCGGTGAGCACATCGAACAATCCATCCAGTTCGGCGGTCAGACCTGTTTCCTCGGTACATTCGCGCAGTGCTGCCGCGGCAGGATCCTCAAAAGCATTAACAAAGCCGGCGGGTATGCTCCAGGCTCCGATAAAAGGATCCATTACCCGCCGCACCAATAGAACTTCCCGACCGCGCAGGATGACCACACCGGCAGCCACTTTGGGATCCTCATAATGTACCCAACCGCAGGCAGGACAGGTGGGACGTTTCTCCCCCATCTGCATCCGCTCTTCGAGTGGCGTGGCGCACCGAGGACAATATTTATAAGATTCGTGGGAATGCATTATCGCCTGCGCAGGATCAGTGCAGCTGCTCCAGCGAGTACTGCGATAACACCGGATACGATCATCAGGATCGTTTGCGTTGAAATGGGTAAACCTACCTGACTTTGCCGGGAGGTTTCGTTTTCGATCAATTTTCCCTCATCTTCCGGATTTGGCAGTCCAAGGATCAATGAAGAAAGGTCACCCGCATCGGTAGTTCTTGTCGTTGCTTCCGGCACAGCCGTGGATAATGGCGTTCTTAATGCACCAACTGTCGCCTCAACCGTAGGTTCGGCGCTCTCCGGGGCTGGTTGTTGAACCACCATGCCGGGTCCACCGCCAACTCCTCCTTTATAAACACCGCTTTCACTCGGAGTCCCGCCACCTCCCCCTCCCATCCCAAGAATTGGGTTCCAATTGATGATGACGGGCGTGGACAAGGATTCAGCGGCCTGGTTGTAACCATCGGCTGCCATTTCGGGAGCATACGCCGCCGGCTTGGCAGTGCCTGCCCCTCTTAGTAGATATGTTCCGGCAAAGATCACCACCAGCCCAACAGCCGCAGCAATGGACACAAAACTCAATGCAGGCTGCAGCCAGCGATTACGAATGGGGGATTTTACTTTGATATTCGAGTGAGAAAGGGTGAAGTTGCGTGGAGCGCGTTTTTGAGGGAGTGAGCGCAGCAATCGACGTGTGTAAGCAATTTCATCAAGAGATTTTTGATAATCAGAATCGGATGCCAGTCGAGTTTCCATTCGCTTGCAATCCGCCGGGGATAATCTCTCATCCAGGTAGGCAGAGATCATTTCCCAGTCTTTAAGTGTCATTGTATTACTCATCTGCGGGCTCCATCATCTAGACGATATTGGGAGGGCAGAAGTTCCTGAAATTGCTGCAAGCAATCACGTAATTTTAAGCGGGCTCGCGCCAGACGGCTTTTTACTGTCCCCAAAGGTGTTTTTACTGATTTGGAGACGTCGTCATAATCCATTCCCTGGATATCCACCAGTACCACCACCGCCTTGAACTCGTGTGGAAGGTTATCCAGGCAATGCTGCAGCGCATGTTCGAGTTCAGCCTGGTCAAATGATTCCTCGGGTGTAGGGTCGTTGGAAGAAAGCCATTCCTCTGAATCCATCTCCTCGCCATCGGAGGGATTGATGGGTTCAAGGGGAGTTGTGGGACGGCGTTTTTGCCGGCGGAGTTCATCGTAGCAACCATTGGTCACCATGCGGAGAACCCAGGCTTTAAACGAACCGCCGCGGTAAGATCCCAGGCTGCGGTAGGCAGAGATTAACGCATTTTGCACCGCATCTGCCGCCAGGTCTTGGTCACCCAGCATGCGGTAGGCAACGTTGAATGCGATATCCTGATAGGCGAGCACCAGGCGATTGAACGAATCCAATTCACCCTGCATCGCTTCTTGTATCAACACTTGTTCATCCATGGCAGAATAATTGTATCTTAACTATCCGAAATTAATGAATGTCTGATCCGTAATTCACATTTACAACCTTTATTACTTACGCATTCCAGTCCCGTTCGTTGCGTTGTTTTTTCTTGATGGTATTAAATCCAAAGGGATTCGTTCTTGACAGCGATTTCATGCCAGTTATAATCTAGGCATACAGACCCACTCGGGAACAATTCTTCTCTGGTCTTTTCAGAGAGCCGGCGGCAGGTGCGAGCCGGCAAGCACAGAAAGAATAATCCAACCCGATCACCCTTTGGGTGGGCCGTCTTCGCAGGGGCAGTAATGCCGTAAGGAGACCGGACGCACCGTTACCGCGCAAAAGAGGTTCCCGTTCGCAGGGAATAAAAGCAGGTGGCACCACGAGCGCGCCCCTCGTCCTGCCGGAGGATGGGGCGTTATTCAATCTACTCACGAGGTGCATCATGCTAGACCTGAATTTCATCCGCGAACATTCCGACGTGGTACGCACGGCATTGGAAAACCGACAGATGGACACCACCGATATCAACCTGGTATTATCGCTGGATACCGACCGCCGAAATTTATTGACAAAAACCGAAATTCTCAAGGCGCAGCGCAACACCGTTTCCAAAGAAATCAGCCAGACCAAGGATCCCGCTGAACGGCAGAAGAAAATCGAGGCCATGCGCCAGGTTGGCGACGAGATCGCCCAACTGGATGACACGGTACGGCAGGTGGAAGAAAAATTACAGGGAATTCTGACCTCCATCCCGAATATCCCCGATCCGACCACACCGATCGGCAAAGACGAAAGTGAAAATATCGTTTTACGCAGTGAGGGTGTTATACCGGTATTCGACTTCACCCCCGTTCCTCACTGGGACCTGGGACCGAAACTGGGGATCATTGATTTCGAACGAGGGGTGAAATTGACCGGTTCGCGATTCTACGTGTTGAACGGAGCAGCGGCGAGGTTGGAACGCGCACTGATCTCCTGGATGCTCGACCTGCATATCCGCCAGGGATACGATGAACGCTATACACCCTTCATGGTTAAAGCGGAAACACTGTATGCGTCAGGCCAATTGCCCAAATTCGTAGATAATCTCTATCACGACATCGAGGAAGACCTGTGGATGGTACCCACCGCCGAAGTACCTCTGACCGGCATGTACCGGGACGAGGTGCTCGAAGAATCCACCCTGCCGCAACGGTTCACGGCGTACACCCCCTGCTTCCGCCGCGAGAAGATGAGCGCCGGACGGGACGTTCGCGGCATTAAACGCGGTCACCAGTTCGACAAGGTGGAAATGTACATCTACAGCACGCCCGAAGAATCGATGAAAGAACTGGAGAAGATGCTGACCGACGCCGAAGAAACCTGCAAACTCCTCGGCCTACCGTACCGCGTAAAGCGCCTGTGCACCGGCGACCTGGGTTTCAACGCCACCATCACTTACGACCTGGAGGTATGGGCGGCCGGCTGCGGAGAATGGCTGGAAGTCTCTTCTGTATCAAATGTCGGCGATTTCCAGGCACGGCGCGCCAACATCAAGTACAAACCTGCCGACGGTGGAAAGAACCGCCTGGTGCACACTCTGAATGGTTCGGGTTTGGGACTTCCGCGAACATTTATCGCTGTACTTGAGAACAATCAACTGTCTGACGGTTCGATCAAGGTGCCCGAAGTACTCAAACCCTGGATGGGCGGAGTGGAAATAATTCAGTAAACAAACTATATCCCTAGAATTTCGAAGTGCATCAGTTTATGGCTGGTGCACTTCTTTTTTTAGATTTCTACGTAAATCAAAGTGGACTTCATCATGATACAATCCGTAAACCAGATCCCTGGAATACAGGTTTTTGGATTGGAAATGGACAAATAAAAATGGAAGCAATAGCAAATTCATCCTGGTTCATCCCTGTTCTCGCGGTGGTGATGGGAATCGGCCTCATCGGCTTGCTTTTCTATATCATTCCCGGTCTGACCATCATCTGGCTGGCGATTCTGGCTTACGGTATTGTGACAGGCTTCTCCCTGTGGTCGGGCATTCTTTTTGCTGTAATCACCCTGCTGATGCTGGGCGGCAACCTGATCGATAACATTTTAATGGGAAAGGAAGCCCATAAAACTGGCGCCAGTTGGGTATCAATTCTGGTGGCACTGGTGGCGGGTATTGCCGGCACCTTCATCCTCCCACCCTTCGGTGGCATACTCTTCGCGGCGGTTGGTATTCTGATCGTCGAATGGATACGCAAGAAGGATCTCAAGGAGGGATTAAAATCGACCGGGGGTATTCTGAAAGGCTGCGGATTTGCCATCGTTGCACGTTTCAGCATTGGTGTGATAATGATCTTGATGTGGGTGGCATGGGTTTTGTGGTTGTAGGTTGATCAAGCAAACCCATCCTAACTGTCTACAACACAGCATCCCTGAAAAATTCAGGGATGCCTATTTAATCCATCAAACTCTTTCACATTTACTGCGGTTTTTGATCGTTTCCCAACCCGGCTAGAATACCGATACCAAACCCAAGTATGATCAGCAGCAGGTAGAGAGAAAATCCTGCCATCGCAAATATCTTTTTGCTGAGCACGATGAACCCAACGATAAAGAAAAGCACCAATACTCCGACCAGCGTTAAACTGATCTTGCTCTTCTTGATCCTTCTGGAGAGAAAATAACCCGCGCCCAATAATAGAATGAAGACTGCCAGACGAAAGATCAATTAAGGACTCAATTCGTAATTAATATGGCTTACAAACACCATGCAACGGAGATTTCAAGTGACTTCTTTTTGTTTCCTTGCCAACAATACCTGATAAACAACGATGGAACCGGCAACAGCCGCATTGAGGGATTCGATCTTGCCCCGCATGGGTAAGCTGAGCAGAAAATCACAGGACTGGCGCACCAACGGGCGCATCCCCTCTCCTTCGTTTCCGACCACCACAACGATCGGCCCATTAAGGGGCACCTCGGAGATCGGTTTTGCACCTTCTCCGCCTTCCAATCCCACCACCCATGCTCCCGCTTCTTTGAACTTTTCCAGACTGCGGGTGATATTGCCCTGGGTAATGAGCATATGCTCTGTTGCTCCGGCTGAAGCCGAAACCACCGCAGGGGTCACTTCGGCAGCGCGATGCTGCGGAATGACTACGCCGTGCACTCCGGCGGCTTCCGCGCTGCGCAGCAAAGTCCCCAAGTTTTGCGGATTCTGGATCACGTCAAGCACGAGCACAAAAAGGTCCTCAGCGCAGGATTTAGCCCGGTCGAGGACATCTTCCAGATCGACATATGGATAAGGGCTCACCTCCGCGGCGATGCCCTGCGGGTTTTCTCCCAAGCGATCCAATCGCTCCCGGGGAACGCGCTCCACAACGATCCTGCGCGAATCAGCCATACGCCGCAGGTCTGCGATCCGTCCTTTTTCTTCCACACCGGTTGCCAGCAAAATACGATATACCTGCCTGCGCCTGGCTTGTAAAACCTCCAGTACCGGATTTCGTCCGATGACCCATTCCTTCACCATCTAGGACTCATTTCCAATGCCACGCAGTGCCCTCTTTGCTGTCCTCCAACACAACGCCGAGTTCAGCCAACCGATCGCGCACCTTGTCGGAAAGTGCCCACAATTTATTAGCCCGTAATTCCTTGCGTACCTCAATGAGCAGGTCGACAAATGCATCCGCCGTTGAACTCGTTTCCGTCGTTTTTTCCAACGTCAAGCCAAATACACCGGTCAATTGAAGGAGCAACGCTTGCGCAGAAGCGAGTTGTGAATCCGTGGCTCCATCCGCGCGCGTCTGATTGACGACCCGCACAAGTTCGAACAGTTGAGCCAGGGCACCCGCCGAGTTGAAGTCATCATCCATCGACTCCACAAAACCCTTCTCAGTTGCTTCCATTTGATCATTGAGGGAAGAAAGGCTGGTTTCGGGTGCACCTTGCGCGCCGGGAAGGGCTGGTTTGAGGGCGGAGCGCAATCGCTCCAGACCTTTTTCCGCTTGAGTTAGTATTTCTTCAGAATACGCCAGCGGGTTGCGGTAACCGGAATTCAACACCATCATACGCAGAGCATCGGCGGGATGGGACACCAGGAATTCCTCGATGGTCACGAGGTTTCCGAGAGATTTTGACATTTTTTCCCCGCTCAGTTGCAGCATTCCGTTGTGGATCCAGTATCGGGCAAATTGCTTGCCAGTATAGCTCTCGCTTTGCGCAATCTCGTTCTCATGGTGAGGGAAGATGAGGTCATTGCCCCCGCCGTGAATATCGATTTGTTCACCCAGATGCGTGAGGTTCATGGCCGAGCACTCAATATGCCAGCCCGGCCTGCCTTTTCCCCATGGGCTGTCCCAGGCTGGTTCACCGGGTTTGGCGGATTTCCATAAAGCAAAATCCATGGGATCGGTCTTGCGCCCATCGACATCGATGCGGAACCCGGAGCGCATGTCTTCGATCCTGCGCCCGGAAAGTTTTCCATAACTTTTGTCTTTCTGAACGCGGAAGTAAACATCGCCATCCATTTCATACGCGAAGCCTTTTTCCACCAATCCCTGGATCATGGCGATGATCTGATCCATCTCATGCGTTGCGCGAGGATTTACTGTGGCCGGTAAAATATTAAAATCTTCGAGGTGTTTTTCAAATTCAGAAATATACATTTCACCCAGAGCAAAGGGGTCCATACCCTTTTCGCGGGCACGCAGGATGATTTTATCGTCCACATCGGTGAAATTCATCACATGCCTGACGTCGTAACCGCGATATTCCAGGTAACGACGCAGGATATCGAACACCAGCGCAGACATGGCATGACCGATATGGGCTTTGGCGTAAACGGTGGGACCGCAGACATACATGGAGACCTTGCCAGGCTGCAGCGTGGTAAATTCCTCTACTCTGCGGGTTAAGGTGTTATAGACTTTCAACATGGGGCTTGCTCCTCTTACTTTTCCAAATTTCCTTCATCTGGTTTGGCAAAGATCATCCTGCCGGCTGCAGTTTGCAGCACCTTGGTAACGATGACCTGAATTTCCTTGTCCATGTACTCCCGGCCATTCTCCACCACCACCATTGTTCCATCATCCATATATGCAACGCCCTGACCTGACTCGCGTCCTTCCTGGATGACCTGAACGGTCATGATTTCACCCGGAATCAGCACTGATTTTACTGCATTTGCCAGTTCATTGACGTTCAAAACCGTCACCCCTTGAAGTTCCGCGATGCGGTTCAGGTTGTAATCATTGGTAAGGATCGGACAATGCATCTGGCGCGCCAGCACTATGAGCTTGTCATCCACTTCCCGCATCCCTTCAACGTCAATATCACTGATGCGCACCGGAATGGTGGGTTCCTTTTGCAAAGAAGAAAGCACTTCCATTCCCCTCCGTCCACGCTGCCGGCGCATGTTATCCGGTGAATCCGCGATATATTGCAATTCATTGAGGACAAAACGAGGGATCAGGAGAGAACCAGGGAGAAACCCGGTACGGGAAATGTCCGCGATGCGTCCATCAATGATCACGCTGGTATCCAGGAGGATCGTGCGGCTGTCAGCCCAGCCTGCGGTATTTGCTCCCTCTTTGCCCTGGGCTTGTCCGCCGCGCAGTGCAGAAAAGAGCGAGTAAATATCGCTCTGCCGCATGACAAATACAGATATGCCCAGATATCCGAACAATACAACGCCGGCGAATGGCATTATCTTCCCGAATGGATCAGGCAGCAATGATAATGGAAAAGCCAGCAGAGCCGCCACCACCAAGCCGATCACCAATCCAAAAAGCGACGCAAACACCGTCTGGATGGATGCCTTTCCCAGGCTTCTTCGGAGGGCACGAACCGGACGGGTGGTGAAATAGGGTGTCAGGATCAAACCCACTAATGCACCCAGAAGACCAAACAGGAACGCAAATTGATCCACCGATAATGTCCCAGCCGGTGGATTGATGTTCGAAATTTCTCCAACGTACCTCCCCCAGTAGGCTCCCCCTATCGCAAAACCGATCATTCCTAATAAACGAAAAAAGAATTCCACAGACATGATAAATGCTCCTAAAAATGAATAATAAATTATTGACCAACAAGGATGTTAAGGTACAGAATAAATGAAAAAAGATGAATAATGTATAAATATGATAGCATGTCGAAATGGCGGTGTCAAACGTAATTTCAATTTCAGCAACATTAATCAAATGTCTCTTGTCGATATCAACCCGGTAATTTTTGTAAACGTTGAACTTTTCCAGAAACGTCTACATTTTTTGAGGAAACTGAGTAGAGCCAGCAAACAGGCAGGCGTAATCTTTTTGAAGCGCTAAGGTATAATTTCACCATCCACTCACTGGAGGTTTGTAATGAGATTCAAAGGATTTGTCCCTCAGTTAATTATTGTCCTTTTATTGGCATTATCGCTTGCAGCATGCAGCGGCGCGAAGCCTGAAGATGCAGTACTGGATTATTTAAATGCCCTGGTAAGCAAAGATGCCAGCAGCCTGTCCTCCCTTTCATGTGCAGATTGGGAAGCCAACGCTCTATTGGAACTGGATTCCTTCCAGGCTGTAACGGTACGCCTGGAGAATGCAAGTTGCACTTCTGCCGGTACCGAAGGAGATGCAGCTTTAGTTCAGTGCGCGGGAAAACTTATCGCTACATATAACGACGAAGACCTGGAATTGGAACTCGCCGACAGGATCTACAAGGTCGTCGAACAAAACGGAGATTATCTGGTCTGCGGGTATAAATGAAATTCAAAATTTTTACACGTGAAAACCTGTGGGCATTGATCCTGTGTGCCATCCTGCTGATCCTCGTAATTGCGACCGCAGATAACAGCCCTATTTGGATCTACCAGGGTTTTTAAATGGGTCTGACACAGATCCTGATTTTTGCTGTTCTTGCAACTGCTGTCGGCCTGCTGCGCCGACCCCGGCTGCGTTTATCCATTCTTTTTACTGTCAGTGTGCTGGCTGTTTTTGCGTTGCAGCCCGCCCTCCCCATCCGTGGACTGGATTTCTGGCTGCCGGTGGCAACCCTAGGAGTGGTTGTAATCTCCTGGTTCATAACTGCCTTGCCCTCTGAGCGCGCGATCCAAAAAAACTGGCGGATTTTGGTGTCGTTGGCCGCCATAATATTGATCCTCGGCGCCACCAGATATTTCGATTTCGATCTGCCGCTCCCGGTTTCACGTCCCCCGCAATTGCTGCAGGTGATCATCGGTTTGGGATTATTGGCGCTGCTCGGATTACTGCTCGCCAAATTACCGAAATGGATCATCGGCGTGATCACCGCCTTTCTGATTCTCCTGCTGGTGGTAATGAAAAGTCCACAACTATCCGAATGGATCAGCACCATTTTGCGCGTCGTGAACAATCAATCCACCGCAACGGCATCCGCCATGGACCTCAGATGGCTGGGATTTTCCTATATCTCCTTCCGCATCATTCATACTTTCCGAGATCGGCAAAGCGGACGGCTGCCCGACACAACATTAGCGGAATATGTAACTTACGTGGTCTTTTTCCCTGCCCTAACCGCCGGTCCCATCCATAGGATCGAACGCTTCATAGAGGATCTGCGCGTCTCGTCAACACTCGACCGGGAAAGGTTGCTCTATGCCGGCCGACGCTTGGTGATCGGGTTGTTCAAGAAATTCGTAGTGGCAGACTGCCTGGCGCTGATCGCCTTGAATCCGACCAATGCAGGGCAAGTTGAACAACCGGGTTGGATGTGGCTCATCCTTTACGCTTATGCTTTCCAATTGCTATTCGATTTCAGCGGTTATACCGATATTGCCATCGGAATCGGATACCTGGCAGGGATCCGTTTGCCGGAAAACTTCAACTACCCGTATCTGCAGACCAGTCTGACCCAATTCTGGAACAACTGGCACATGTCCTTGACTCAATGGTTCCGTGCGTATTTCTTCAACCCCCTGACAAGGGCAATGCGGAAAAAAAATTTGTCCATTCCGTTGGTCATTTTCACCACCCAGATCAGCACCATGCTGTTGATCGGTCTTTGGCACGGTGTTACCTGGAATTTTGTTTTATGGGGACTCTGGCACGGGATGGGAATGTTCATTAACAACCGCTGGACGGACAAAACCAGAATCTGGATGAACAGCCATATCACCACCCGCCCGCGGCGCATTGCTGCACAGATGAGCGGGTGGCTTCTGACCTTCAATTTTGTGGCACTGGGCTGGATATTCTTTGCCCTCCCCAATCCCCAAACCTCATGGCATGTAATTCTTACCTTAATTGGAGTCAACCGTGGCTGAGCCTTCCACACCCCAGAACAAGGAAAGGATCAACCCCATCCGTGTTGCCGTGAAGGGTCTGGTTCTGTACTTGATCCTCAACCTCCTCTTTGCAGCGTGGAATCCTGCCGGTCTGGGAAAACTTTCTCTGTACAATATTCTCTTTCCAGGGAGGGCACGCCTTCCGTTTGGCGAAAATCCCGCCCAATCCTACAATCTGAACCTGTTCAATTTGAATGCCATGCTCTCTTCGCACGAGATCGTGGATGGCACTAAACCTGAGGATGAATTCCGCGTGGTTTTGATCGGTGATTCCTCCGTTTGGGGTACCCTGTTGAAACCGGAGGAAACGCTTTCGGGTCAGTTGAGCGATATGGAATTGACCTGCAATGCCCGCCGCGTAAAAGTTTACAACCTGGGTTACCCGACAATCTCGCTCACCAAGGATGTGATGCTGCTCGACCTGGCGATGAAGTATCAACCGGACCTGATCATCTGGCCGATAACCCTTGAATCGTTCCCATATGAAAAGCAATTATCTTCACCCCTGGTTGCCAATAACGCAGCGGCCGTTCGAAACCTGATACAGCAGTACGATCTGCGGTTGGATCCGAATGACCCTCAACTGGTAGCGCCAACTTTTTGGAGCAGGACCATTATTGGCCAGCGGCGAAACCTGGCCGACATCCTGCGCCTCCAGCTCTATGGCGTGATGTGGTCAGCCACCGGGATCGACCAGGTCTATCCCAAATTCGAAGCCGCCCAAACTGATTTTGAAAATGACGTGACGTTTCACAACTTCACGCCCGAGGTGCTCAATGAAAATGGGCTTGCGTTCCCAATGATCGATGCAGGGATTCGGGCGGCAGGGGACACTCCCCTGCTGATCGTGAATGAGCCGATCCTCATCAGTGACGGGATCAACAGTGATCTCCGGTATAATTTCTTTTACCCCCGCTGGGCTTATGATCAATACCGCGTTATGATGCAGGAAAAAAGTCAAGCGGAAGGTTGGAATTATGTCGATCTTTGGGATCTGGTGCCTAAGGAAGAATTCACCAACAGCGCCATCCACCTGACGCCAGAAGGTGAATCCCAGTTTGCCGCCCAGGTAAGTCAGATCATTCTGGAAAGGTTCTGTTCACATCCATGAAAAGAGTGTTTGCCGTAATATTGTTATGCCTGGTTGTTCTCACCGCGTGCGTCACCCCACCGCCGCCAGCCACACCGGTTTCATGGGATATGCTGACTGCTTCTGCCATAAACCCAAGCGCTAGCCCAATTCCATCTGAGACTGACGTTCCAGCGACCACCACAAACCCGCCGCCGACGATCACACCAACTTATGCCTCGGATTCGTGGCAGGAACTGCCGGTTTATCCGGATTCGGTCAGCCAGCGTATGATGGACATTTATTTATCCGGCCAGTCCATGGGGAATAATCCGCGCGCATTTTCGCGCATGGGAGATTGCGACAGCCTGCCGTTCTCCTTCCTGGGGGATTTTGACAAAGGGCCGGATTATTACAACCTGGGTGAATATGGATACCTCGAAGGTGTCATCGAATATTTTCAGGGGTCCTGGGAGCGCACCGGAATGACCGCCAAAGATGGTTTTAATACCGCCTCCATGCTCTCCCCATTGTGGGCCGATCCGGAGTTCTGCAAATCAGGCGAGACCCCGCTGCAGTGCGAAGTGAGATTGAATAAACCTTCCTTTATGCTGATCGCCCTGGGTTCCAATGATTTTGGTCAGCCGGAACGCTTCGAGAACAACATGCGCAAGATCCTGGATTATTTGATCGCCAACGGCGTGGTTCCCATCCTGGGCACCAAGGCCGATAACCTGGAGGGGGATCACAGGATCAACTCGCTGATCGGGCA
>DAOUGM010000092.1:0-3574 GCA_034428895.1 Anaerolineaceae bacterium | reverse complement strand
TCGATCTTGCGGCTCTTCTTGAGGGCGTCTGCCGCCTTGGGAAGGGTGATGGTGAGAACGCCGTTCTTGAACGTGGCGCTGGCGTTATCTTCATCCAATTCGGTGTCAAATGGGATCACGCGCTGGAACGATCCGTAAGAACGTTCAATACGGTGAAAGGTCTTTTCCTTTTCTTCGCTTCCGCTTTTCTTTTCACCGCTCAGGATGAGGGAGCCTTTTTCCAGGCTGATCTGGATATCCTTTTCGTCCATGCCAGGCAGTTCAGCGTTGATCGTGAATTCTTTCTCAGATTCGCTGATGTCCAACCGCGGGAAGAAATCCGCTTGGAGGTTGAGCCTCGCCGGTATCATCTGGAACGGATCAGTGAAGAACTGGTCGAACATGCGGTTCATCTCGTTCTGGATCGCCAGCATCGGGCTTTCATTTTCCCGTCGCGTTGCCAGGCGGTCGCTCCTTCGATTAATGGGTAGAATGGAATTTTTCATAATTTTCTCCTTTCTTTTCCATTTATTAGTACATATTAATATTAATGCACAAGAATTAACAAAGCGTCTGAGAATTATCAGAAATATGTAGGAGTCCACCCTCGAGATAAAAAGCGATCTTCTACTGGTTGAGGGGGGCAACCAGCAGAAGATCAGTTTGATTATAACAAATTTTCACTTCATCAAGCAATTAATTATTCATATAGAGTTAATAAATTTGTAATTTCACGCTTTTAAGATCACGCGACCATCCAGCGCCAACACACCCTGCCCTTCCGGGTAAACCAGCAGCGGATTAACCTCGACCTCCTGGATCTGCGGGAAGTCCAGTGCCAGCTGACCCAGGCGCAAAATGACATCCACCACCGCATCCAGGTCGGCTTTGGGTGCGCCGCGGAATCCCGTCAGCAGTTTGCCGGCCCGCGTTTCAGTGATCATCTGATGCGCTTCCATGGCGCTGACCGGAGCGACTCGAAAAGCCACATCCTTGAACAGTTCCACATAGATCCCGCCCAGCCCGAACATCAACAGCGGCCCAAAATCGGGGTCGCGTTTCATGCCGATAATGACCTCCTGTCCCTGAGGAGCCATTTTTTCGATCAATACGCCTTCCAAGCGAGCATCGGGTTTTGCAGCATGAATATCCTTCATCAGCCGGTCGTATTCCGCGAGCACAGCCGCGCGATCTGCCAGGTTGAGGCGGATCCCGCCCACGTCGGATTTGTGCAGGATCTCGGGCGAGACGATCTTCATCACCACCGGTCCGCCGATCTTGTCGAAGAGTTGAGCGGCTTCTGCGGCGTTGGAAGCAAAGCCGCCTTTCACCACCGGGATGCCGTACGCTTCCAGCAGCGGGCGTGTGGCGGATTCGCCCAGGCTGCCCGACCCCTCAGCCGCAATCAGGGTCTTTTTCACAAGGTTGCCGTCCAAGCCTTTCAGCACCGGCGCTTCTGCGGCAGGTTGTTTGCGCCAGCCTTCATACCCCAGCATGGCTTTCAGCACCACCGCCGCGGTTTCAGGATAAACATACATGGGAATGCGGTTCCCTTGCAGGATCACCATTGAGTTCCCCACCGAGCGGTCGCCCATGATGCACGGGAGCACAGGTTTGCCGCCGTCCTTCGAAGCATCCACAATAGCCTGCGCCACTTCATCCGAGTTGGTCAGAGCGTGCGGCACCAATATGGGCAGGACGATGTCCACGTTCTTGTCCTTCATCAGCGCGCGGATGGCCATGCCGTACATTTCTCCGTTCACGCCGCCCAGCATGTCCACCGGGTTGCTCACCTGTGCGCTGGGGTTGAGATGCTTGCGCAGCTCGGTCTTGGTGGCCTCCTCCAGGTCCTCCAGCACCAGCCCGTTGTTCGCCAGCGCGTCCGAGGTGATGGCAGCCGGTCCGCCGGCATTGGTTAAAATGACCGCGCGGTTGCCTTTGGGGATGGGTTGAAAATCAAGGGCGATGGCCACGTCAAAAAGTTCGGACCAGTTCTGCACCTCGATCACGCCCGCCTGCTTGAAAGCCGCCTGGTATGAGGTATACGATCCCGCCAGCGACCCGGTATGCGAGGAAACCGCCCGCGCCCCGGCGCCCGATCTGCCGGCCTTGAGCAAAACGATGGGCTTGATGCGTGAAACCTTGCGCGCCACCTCGAGAAAACGGCGCCCGTCGCGGATTTGCTCCACGTAGGCGGCGATTACCCGCGTGGAGGGATCTTCCCCAAGATATTCGATCATGTCGGTTTCGGTCACGTCGGCTTCGTTGCCCATGCTGATGAAGTGGGAGAACCCGATCTTCTTTCCCAGCACAAAATCGATCACGCCGCCGCACACCGCGCCGGATTGCGAAAGGAAGCCGATCCCGCCGATATCCGGCATACCGTAAATGAAAGTCGTGTTCAACCCGGTGCTCAGGCACATCGTGCCCACGCAGTTGGGTCCGATCAGGCGCATTCCGTAGCGCGCCGCGATCTGCAGGCATTCCTTCTCCAGCTCCACACCGGCACCGCCCACTTCTTTGAATCCGCCGGAGACGATGACCGCCGCCTGGATGCCGCGCTTTCCGCAGTCTTCCAGCGTCTGCGGAGTGGCAGACGCGGGCACCACCAGCACCGCCAGCTCCACCGGGTCGGGAACCTCGGAGATATGCGCGTAACAACGCCTGCCGAGGATCTCCTCGGCGCCGGGGTTGACCGGGTACACTCCGCCCTTGTAAGTGGAATTGATCAGGTTGTGCAGGATGCCGTAACTGAGTTTTTGCGGGTTGGAGGAAGCGCCGATCACGGCCACGCCGGAAGCGTTGAAGAACGGGGAAAGGGAAGAGGTCATGGATTGTCCTTGGAAAATTTATTTTGGCAAATCGGGAATCACGGGCAATGGGAAAAGAACAGCCTGATCACTTTGCGGCATACCGTGGATTCCGATTCACAACACTGATTATATCAATTTCGACACGCGGATTGATTTACTCCCACCCTTCCGCGTACCAGCGCAGATATTCCGCCGCGTGTTCCTGCCAGTACTCCACGTTATGCTTGCCGGGGTTGATGTGAAATTCATGCGGAATTGCGTTGCTCGCCAGCACCTTTTCGAACGAGTCGATATCCGCCGCCAGGTAATCATCCTCACCGCGGTCGATGTAAATGCGCGGATATTCTTCAGGGGTGTGCGTCTCGAGATGTTTTTGCGCCTGCCACCAGTCACCTGCCATGGGTCCCGGAGAATGAGCGCCGACCGCGCCAAAGGTATCGAAATTGCGCATCGCCAGGCGGATCGCCCACCCTCCCCCGCGGCTGATGCCGCCGATCGCGCGGCACTCTCGGGTAGTACACACCGAGTAATGGTCTTCGACCCACGGCATCAATTCGCTGATCACCGATTCGCCAAATTTGGATTCAGTGGGCGGATCGAAATTCTTGACTTCGAAAGGCATCACCATCAGGAACGGCGCGCTGCCACTGGCGACCATGGCGTCGACGATCTCCGCTGCTCCCAGGCTCAACCAGAAGGTGTCATCCATGTTTTGACCGTGCAGCAGGTAAAGCACGGGGTATTTCACTCCCCCGCCCTGGTCATAGCAAGGCGGCGTATAA
>DAOUGM010000091.1:0-40258 GCA_034428895.1 Anaerolineaceae bacterium | reverse complement strand
AGACCTGGAATGCAGCGCAAAGAAGAAATTTCGTGATCTTACTGGCGCTGGCGGTAATCGTGTTTGCCCTCTACGCCGGTCCGAACGCCAAGGCGTCCGAGAATATTGCCATGGTGCAGGTTTTTAATCCCGACGAAGCCGAACCGCTGCCATACGTTTTTCACATGATCCAACCGGGGGAAAACCTTGCCCAGACGCTGAAAAATTTTATTTTCTATGATTATTATCCGTATGGCTTCGTTTATTTCGCCTATTCCGCCATCGTGCTCGTCCCCCTGCAATGGCTTGGACAACTGCAGAATATTCCGCTGGTCATGTTAACCCTGCGCCAGATGGTGAGCGTACTCCCCATGCTGGCAGCCCTGCTGCTGCTGGTCTACCTGCAGGATGGGTTTCGCACTTATCGATCGATCGTACTTTTTGCATTCCTTGCGTCCATTCCTGCCGTGGTCGGCAATAATTTGTGGTGGCACCCGGATGGACTGGCGACTTTCCTGGTTGCGCTTACGCTCTTTCTGCTGGTGCGCGACCGCCTGCGGCTTGGCAGGAATTTTTATTTTGCCGCGGTTACCTGCGGGTTGACGGTCGCCACCAAATTGATCGGGGTGTATTTTTTCCTTGCCGTTGGCCTGGTTTTGACGCTGGCGATCCTCCAAAAAACTTCCCCGCTGTGGAAGGTCATAAAATCCGGCTTGTTCTTTCTGTTATTGGTGATTAGCACCTATTTGATCGCAAGCCCCTTCCTGTTATCTCACTGGGAACGCGCCGAATTCCTCATGACCATGAGCAAACAAAGCGCGGCAATCTCCAGCGGATATGGAATTGTGTACGAAAAAGGCCTGCTGGCTGCCTGGCCGATCGTGCATCAATTCTATGGGGAATTGATATTCCTGCTGCTTTGCGCGGCATGCATGATCTGGGGTATTTTTTGCAGCAGGAATAAATTGCTGTTTGGCATCCTCCTGGCCTGGTTTATCCCGTTAAGCATCATGGTCTTTTTCCTTTCCCACTTTAAATTCCAATACTGGATGCCGGCCGCGTTACCGATGATCTCGTGTATCGCGATCATCTTTCCGGATTTTGCGGAGTGGAAAATCCGTAAACCCGTTTCGCAATGGTTCAATATCGGTCTTGTCCTGATCGTTCTTGTGCAATTCGGACTGTTCGCAATATCAGGAACCCAAGCAATCAAGACGGCATTGCGGCGGGAAGAAAATGAACCGGCCATCCAGACGTACGATGAAATGATGAACTCGTTAAAACCGGTCGAAGATCTGTCCTTGTTTGTCTATAAAGACCCCCGAGTCTATTTTCCCCCCATCGATCAATGGAACTCCACCACGACTTACGACCTTCTCTCCTACGACTATATCCAGGAAAACAAATTCGATGTCCTGATATTGATGAATGAGCGCATCAGAGATTATTTGAATCCGAGCGCGATCGGCATTAATCCCGCGGATTTTGCGCAAAACCAGCGTTTTTATCGTGACGCAGACAAGGCCACAATAATGAATTACCCAATGATTTTCGAGAATGATTTTGCCAAAATTTTTGTGCGTGAGGATCTCTACCAGGAATACTTTCAGGGAAATTGAGCGGTTGTCTTGATCGATTTTAGTAAAAACGGCAGTATTCCAATATCTTCAAATTTTTTTACCAAGGAATAAAAATTGAAATATTCAACCACAAATTCATGCAATGCCCCGGCGGTCAGAAGCATCGATTTTCACCAGGATGGAACAGCATATGAAAATCTTCTCGCCGGCCCGCCGGACTCCGTCAACATGCGCGCGGGATACGTGGTGCTCTTCCCCGGTGAGGCGGGGGGCGAGCATTCCACAGGAAATGCAGAAGAGATGCTCATTCCTCTTTCCGGCTCGGGTGAGTTGCGCATCCCCGGCCTGGACGCGCTAACAATCCAGCAGGGTTGTGTGCTCTACAATCCGCCGCACACCTCGCACAAGGTGGTCAATACCGGCGATCGACCTTTGAGATACATCTATGTGGTTGCCGGAATCCCCGATTAGTAAAAATATCCCTTTAGAATACTCTACAGCCCGTACCCGGCTTCAAGCTTCACCACCAGGTCATCGATGAACCTGGCAGCAGGCATGCCGTCCACCGCGTCATGATCGATTAAAACCGTCATGTGGAGAACGGACCTCTTCTCGATTTCACCCTTATGCACACGCGGCTGCTCGTTCAGTGAGCCGAGCGCCAGGCAAAGGTTGTGCATGGTGGAAGGGATGATCCAGCCGTGCGTATGACCGACCATACCGACCGTGGTGATCATCACCGTGCCCATGGCGGCTTTCGACTGCTGCGGACGGTTGAGCACAAAGGCGCGGAACAGGATCAACCGCAGCCATTGCGGAAGTGCGGTATAAATTTTCAATCCCAACGCGCTGGAGTTCTTTCCCAGGACATAGCCACTTTCATCGATGACCACCTGAGCCTTCGCAGTTTCGATCTCATCGTGGATTTCGAACACCGATTTTTGCTCTACCTTACGGAGCACGTAGGGCAGCGGTACCAGCGTTCCATTCACCTCTTTTTCGACAACAATGGAAATATCAACGTCATCGAAAACAATCACCCTGTTGCGGTGGACCTGGTTGATGCCTGCCACGTGGGGATGCAATGCCACGCAGTCCGCGATCACCTTGATCAGCCAGGCGCTGAAAGAGATCTTTTTCTCTGCGCGGCGGCTCTGACGGATGGTTGTCCACGCATCCGTCACGTCCACTTCCAGCAGCGCAGTAACATAATGTTTTTCTTTGCCGATCTTTCCCACATCGAAGGTCAATTGCCGGCTGGAGGGATAATTCAGGACGTGAAATGGCTTTTTCGACATGGCGAAAATCTCCACAAATCTTGCGGCGCGAAATGAATATTCTATTTGTTCGCAATGGAGGCGTCGTTGGATATCAGGCTTGAAAAATCAACTTTCGTGATTATGATTAATTATAAGCAGAATAACATTTCGGGTTTACCCGACGATTTTCATTTTTCAAACCAGTGCCAAGGAGTGTACAAATGACCATTTCAAGGATTACAGAAATTAAGGCATCTTCCACGAAGAGCTTCGATGATGCTATCAGGGCTGGAATTATGCGCGCCAACAAGACCCTGAAACATGTCGCCGGAGCCTGGATCAAGAACCAGGAAGTTATTGTTGGTGAGGACGGACAAATTGCCGAATACCGCGTTGAGATGAAGGTCACGTTCATCCTGGAAGACTAATTCGGATTGCCGCTCTCGTTCCGCGCCATTCGGAACCTCTGGTCCAGTTTTGCCGTATTAATACTGGAGATATTCGATTATAGTTACATGCCGTTTCTTGACTGCCGCGCCACATCGCCATATGAAACAGGCGGTTTTTGACTTAAACGGAAGTCTCGTTTACCATATTCGGAATCAAATTAATTAATCAAAACCATATTGAAATTGGAAAGAACATATGAAGATATCGAAGTCAACATTATCAATTCTGATAATCCTAGCCCTGGCCGTGGTGACAATAGTGATTCTGCTCACAAAAAACAATGAGCCTGCAAAACCAGTTTTACCGACGACTCCGGATGTTGAGCTGACAGCAACACCCTCCGCCGAGAAGGAATCGGCAGCACAATTTCTCGAAGAGATCAACTTTCCCTCAAAAGGATCCGTCAGGCTTGAGATCGACCCGTCCGATGTGGCAATCGGCATGGCTGAAGGGTTCCAGGATTTGAACGAAAGCAGCAGCGCGCCGTTTACCATATTCGTGATCTACGGTGCGGTCGATGCCGACGTTGTGCTGGTCAACGGGAACTGGAAGGTGTGGGGAAACGCTTCTGAAAGTTTCGTGCAAAACGAAGTCGATGCGCAGGTCGCTGCTTTGAAGGAAAGCCATTCCGATGAATTCACCGCTAGAGGATATCGCGTGGTCGAATGCCGCGAACAAGTCGAGAGCTGTACAACTCTTCTGTCATTTCCTTAAAACTCCTGAAGTCCGCCCATCCATTTTCAAAGCTGTGATTTAATTAATAAGAAGGATTTAAATAAACGCGCACGGTAAATTTTAAAATATTGTTCATTCACTCGATTTCCGTTTCGGTGTGATATTCTTCCGGAAAATAAGGTCAGAGAGGTTTAATTCCCGTACCCGGGTAGAATTGCGCATTCATAAAAATTCAATATAATTTTTCTATCTTCCGATACAAAAAATACAGATCAGGATACGCCGATGCGCCACGCCACAGCACCTGAAGAATTGACACAGCACCAAAAAGTACTGAATTTTACAGCCATCACCGTATTCATCGTGTCGCTCATTGCGGGTGTACTCATCCTGAAATTTGAGCTGAAAATATCGATTGTCACAATGGCACTAACGACCGTTTCCAGTATCGTCGTAATGGTATTAAATAACCGCGGTCATTTCAACATCGGCGCCATCCTTCTATGTACGGTCATGTATTTTTCGATTTTGATCATAGCCATGGAAGGATTTGGTTTGTGGGATGTATCCCTTATCGCCTATCCATTCATCATTGCTGCAGGCGCACTTTTTTTCGGACGGAGATCCGTCAAGTATTTTGTGGCTGCAATCATTGCCGCCTTGGTTTTCCTGTTTTTTTACCAGAAAGCCGGTTATATTCGTACCGTGGTCATCAACGGACCAGGAGAAAACCTGTGGTTCCTGCTGCTAATCATCACCGGCTGCTCCCTTATCATCTGGTATTTCATCGACAGCCTAGAAAAAAGCATCAAACGGGCTCGCACCTCGGAGGCGTCGATGATCGCCACCTACGACCACACGCTGGCCGGGTGGGTAAAGGCACTCGAATACCGTGACAAAGAGACTGAGGAACACTCCAAGCGCGTGGTGGAAATGACGATCCGGCTGGCACACGCCATGAAAGTGGACGAAGCCAATATTGAGCATTACCGCCGCGGAGCACTGCTGCACGACATTGGAAAACTTACCATACCAGATTGCATTCTCCTGAAGAAATCTTCACTGACGGAAGAAGAAATGGAGATCATGCGTCGTCACCCATTAATCGCAGGCGAAATGCTTTCTTCCATTGGATTCCTTGCCCCGGCGATCGAGATCCCTGTATATCATCACGAGCATTGGGACGGAACGGGTTACCCCTACGGCTTAAAGAGTGAACAAATCCCGTTTGCCGCCAGGTTGTTCGCTGTGGTGGATTCATGGGAGGCGCTTGGCTCTCAAAGGGCATATCGCCCGGCGTGGACACAGGAAATGATCATTCAATATCTTGTAGAAAATAAAGGGGTTCTCTTCGATCCAAACGTGGTGGACGCTTTTCTCCCCCTGATTCAAGCTGAGGACGGGGTTCGAAGGGCAAATCTCAACAGCGTGAAATAAACTCATTGGCAGCAATCCCTCGCAATGGAACCCCCAAAAAAAAGGGACGTTTATTGTCACTTCTGCAATTCTTATGTGTTATAAACTCTGTGTAATTCACATTCCACCCTCGAGGAAGCGAATATGCCTGTTGAATTGAGAGAAGTTACCAGCCTCCGTGATTTGAAGAAGTTTGTCCGGTTTCCGGTGTCGCTGTATAAAAACGATCCTTATTACGTTCCAAACCTGTTTTCGGATGATCTTAACACTTTGCGTAAAGACAAGAACCCTGCTTTTGAAGAAGCGCAGGCCAGGTACTGGCTGGCATATCGCGACGGCAAGCTGGCAGGAAGGATCGCAGGGATCATCGTTCCCAAGCACGAATTGAAATGGGGCGAAAAGTATATGCGCTTCGGTTGGATCGACTTTATCGACGACCCCGAGGTGGTACGCGCTTTGCTGGGGGTTGTTGAAGATTGGGCAAGACAAGAAGGAAAAGACGGGGTCCACGGTCCCCTGGGATTTACCGACCTTGACCGGGAGGGGATGCTGGTGGAAGGTTTCACCGAGATGGCCACCCTGGCAACAAATTATAATTATGCTTATTACCCCAAACGCATCGAAGAGCTGGGTTATGTCAAGGATGTGGATTGGGTGGAACACGAGTTTACAATGTCGCATCAGTCCGCCGATAAAATCGCCAAGGTGGCGGAGATGGTCGCCAAAAGAAACAATCTCCATATGTTCAATGGATCCAAGCAGGATCTGAAAAAACTCGCACCGCAAATCTTTGACGTCATCAACGAATCGTACCGGCATCTATACGGCACGGTACCCCTGAGCGAGACCCAAGTTCAGGGTTATATCAATCAATATTTTGGATTTGCCATCACCGATTTCATTCCGATCGTTCTGGATGAAAACGAACGGGTGATTGCGTTCGGCATTACTTTTCCTTCATTCTCCAAAGCCCTGCAAAAAAACAGGGGAAAACTCTTCCCCTTCGGTTTCATTCCTCTTCTTCAATCAATGCGGAACAATGACCGCGCCGACCTGTATTTGGTAGGCGTCAAGGATGAATACCTGGGAAAGGGCGTGAACGCGATGGTGATGAATCAAATCTACCACGCCTTTGTAAAATCCGGCATCCGGTACATCGAATCCAACTGCACCCTTGAAGATAACTTTGACATCCAGGCGATGTTCAAGTATTTCGACAGGCGTATGCATAAACGCCGCCGCTGTTACGTAAAGCACCTGGATTGATCAGCCTTCACAACGATATCTGAAATTCATTTATTGGGAAGAAGGTCTTGCATATGAGCGTTGAGATTCGTGAAGTTGCCATACCTCGTGACTTAAATCTTTTTATCCATTTTCCATATCAACTCTACAAAGGTAATCCTTACTGGGTGCCGGGATTGTTTTCCGATGAAGAAAACACACTTTCAGCAGAAAAGAACCCGGCGTTTGCTTACAGCCAGGCGCGCTACTGGCTGGCGCTGAAAGATCACCGCGTGGTGGGAAGGGTGGCAGCCATCATCAGCGAAGGTCACCGCCAGAGATGGAAGCAGGCGTACATGCGCTTCGGCTGGATTGACTTTCTCGATGATATGGAGGTCAGTAAAGCGCTGATGGGGCAGGTGGAAGCCTGGGCAAAGGAGAAAAAACTTACTGCGGTTCACGGACCGCTGGGGTTCACGGATATGGACCATGCAGGGATGCTGGTCGAAGGTTTCGCCGAATTGGGAACCATGGCAACCATCTACAATTATCCCTATTATCCGCGCCATTTGGAAGTTTTGGGTTACCAAAAGGACGTGGATTGGGTGGAGTACGAGATCACGGTCCCTCAAACACCTGACCCGAAGATCGCCAAACTGGCGCAGATTGTATTAAGGCGCGAGAACCTGCGGCTGATCGAGTTCAAAGACAAGCAGGAAGTGATGCAGCGCGCACCCGAGATTTTTGCCCTAATCAATGAGGGATACAGAAACCTGTACGGATATGTGCCATTGAATGATGAACAGGTGGAGCTGTACACGAACCAATACCTGGGATTCATCAAGCCGGAATTCGTACCCGCCGTGGAGGATGCACAAGGCAGGCTGGTGGCTTTCGGAATTACCATGCCGTCACTTACCCGTGCCATGCAGAAGTCGAACGGCCGGCTTTTTCCCTTCGGCTTTCTGCACGTACTGAGCGCCTTGAGAAAGAACGACCGCGCAGATCTTTACCTGATCGCAGTCAAACCCGAATACCAGGGAAGGGGCGTGAACGCATTGTTGATCGATCACATATCAAAGGTATTTGCCCGGCACGGCATTCGCAAAGCCGAATCCAATCCAGAGCTGGAAAACAATCACCTGGTGCAGGGGCAGTGGAAACACTTCGAAACCCGCCAGCACAAACGCCGCCGGTGTTATATCAAGTATCTTGAATGAGAGACGCATGAGCGACTTTAGGGGATTCGTTGATTACTGGCTTCCATTTTTAAATGCCAAAGCAAAACCCAGCCTTGAAGACTGGTATTTTTTTACGGCAGGTATGGATTTTAACAATTTCCGCAATATTGAGGAGGAGTATATTCCGGGCAGTTCCTGGAGAAAGTAAGTTCGTAGATCAGCGGCGCTCTAACACCCAGGAATGGTTCACAGCCGATGAATTCACCGCTGGTGTTACAACGATAAAAAGTACGCTGTTCCAGTTGCTGGCAGGTTAGAAATCCGACCGGCCACAAACTCTTCGGATTAAATACAGGCACCAACGGGACAGGAATCAGGCCGTAAATTATCGAGATCAAAAAAAGGACGCTGATGCCAAGGATCAGGACTAGTCTTTTCATCCATTTTCTCATTTTTCCCTCCTGAATTGCCTCAATAAACAATATTTTACTCTTCTTATCAATTCAATATTTAATCACCCCTTGACATATAGAAGATTGTCTATATAATAACGGGTATGGATACGGTCGATTTTGCCAAAGCACTTGCCGACGAGACGCGCCAGAAGATCATGCGGCTGTGCTGCTGCAAACAAATCAGCGTTTCAGACATCGTGGAGCAGATGGGGGTTACCCAACCCACGGTATCGCACCATCTCAAAATTCTTCGCGATGCTGGGCTGGTAATCGTGGAACGGCGGGGGAAAGAGATCTATTACACGCTGGATCAATCCAAACTGGCACAGAGCTGCTGCCGCGTGGCAGATGCCTTCGCGCCGAGCGTGGAGGTGCAGATTTCCAACAGGGATTAATTTTTTATACTTACATATAGACAAATCTAAATATGTCGATATATGAACCAATCTTCAGAGGAGAGAAAATGAGTTCCGAATTTGCATTAAAAAAACCGAGCGAAATCAGAAAGGCCGTACGGGACCACTACGCGGAAAGGCTGGTGGAAGATTCAAAACCAAAACCGAATCGGTGCGGATGCGGAAGCAAGAGCAATGATTGCTGCGATGATCTGCAAAGAATCTATGAGGATGACGCAGTAAACGATCTTCCGAAAGAAGTCACCGAAATCTCATACGGCTGCGGAGATCCCGTAACGCTGGCTTCATTGAAACCCGGTCAGACGGTTCTGGATCTTGGCTCTGGCGGCGGGATCGATTGCTTTTTTGCCGCGCAAAAAGTAGGTCCTGAGGGCTATGTGATCGGCGTTGACATGACCCCGCAGATGATCGACAGGGCACGTGAAAACAAGGAGAAGGTCAAAGCTTGGAATGTGGATTTCCGCCTGGGAGAGATCGAACACCTGCCAGTCGCCGACCGCACAGTGGATGTGGTCATATCAAACTGCGTCATCAACCTCAGCCCAGACAAGCAGCAGGTTTTTAACGAAATCTTCCGCGTGCTGAAACCCGGCGGAAAAATCGCCGTCAGCGATATCGTCACAGATGGCGCTTTGCCGCAGGAGATCAAGGATAACTTGAGCGCCTGGGCGGGCTGCATTTCCGGCGCGCTGGATGTCAAGGAATATATTTCCATGATCGAACAAGCGGGATTTACCTCCGTGAACATTAAACCGGTCTATTTTGAAGAAAGCATGCTCGATGAAGCCGAGGTTGCCCTGGAGAGGGAAAAAATCAAACGCTACACCAGGGAAAAGCTGGGGAAGACGATCTTCAGCGCCAAGATCACGGCTTTAAAACCCATTGCCTGATACTTCATAATTGCAGGCACACAATACACTCCCTTTGTAGCGAACAGGGAGTGTATTGTTTTTTAAAATTCCGCCCGGGTGGATCATCGCATCAAACGATTTGTTCTTTTACCAGATCGTACTGCGGCTCTGCCAGAGTTGTTCCAGCGGCAAACTCATTCGAGAGAGATTGCATCCCGAACAATTGTGCATGCACGGTGGTGAGATCACGGGGTGTGAGCATAAAAATATTCCTGGCGGAAAGGCGATCCTTCAGTTCCAGGCTCTTTTCCGAAGATCGGAAAAGGTCATAGATCATCAGAGCATTATCATCCGCGGCAATGCGGTTGATCGAAAACGCCCCGCACCCGACGCAGCGATGGATGAGCATCAGCTCGCCCTGTTTCTCGCCTCCATATTTTTTCAACTTTTGCTTGACCGTCAACCCAACCGGTTCCATCCTGCTCCTGCACTCACACCTTCGGTCGCCAGGTTTAAACCTGTCAACATGGCGCGACCAAAGGCAGTGCGGGCAGTGGTTGCGGTTATTGACTCCCGACTGGAACCGGTCAGGGCTGACCAAAGCTTCGCACCGGAGACATTTAAAGCTGCTGTAATCGAAAATTACACGTTTCGATTTCCGTTCTTGTTTTTTATTTTTCGAACGCCGTTTCTGTGCAGAGGATCGAATCTTTTCGAAAGAAACATCAAAATCATCCGCACTACGGCGCACATGGTGGTCATTGTTCTTCATTGGTTCCTTAAAACGATCCAGCCGCGGTTTTTCCCGCGGCTGGATGCGAAATATTAATAGAAATTTTTGCCAAATGGCCAGGTTTAGATCAGTATTACATCTGATGTAAACACAAATTCATAGCCATTGCATTCCATTAAATGCAAACCACGGGCGAGATCGCACCCGTGGATGATCGATTTCAAATCAATAGAAAATGAAACTTAATTCCTAAAGGTGCGCTCTTGCTGAAAATGTGTTTACAACGACCGAAAGATTGATAACCAAAAAGCCCTCTCAATTTTTTACAACCGCGAAATTATCACATAAATCAACAAAATGTCAAGGAGGTTGACCGGATAATGAAATACTACGAGACCCTTGAAGGTATAATAATTTCATGTCCAAAACGATCAGTCAGTACGTTTGCCAGCAGTGCGGAAAGGTTGCACCGCGCCCGCTGGGGAAATGCCCGCAGTGCGGGGGATGGGATACGATGGTCGAGGAAGTGATCGTGGAGCCGTCCACGCCCGCGCAGAAGCACATTCGCGGAATGAACGCCCGTTCACATCCGCACCGCATGGGTGACATCGAAGGAGATGCCGAAGCGCGCATTCCGCTGCCCATTGGGGAATTCGCGCGCGTACTTGGAGGGGGTGTGGTACCCGGATCGATCGTCCTGGTGGGCGGCGACCCGGGAATTGGTAAATCCACGCTGCTACTGCAGATGGCGCTGGAAATGGCAGGTACAGTCGACGGCGGTGGAAAGACCAGGCACAAACAAAAAGTGCTTTATGTTTCAGGGGAAGAGTCGGAACGGCAAATCAAAATGCGCGCGTTGCGCCTTTCGCGCCTGGCAGGCACGGATGTGCCCGGTGAATTCAGCGATGAACTGCTGCTGCTCACCGAAACCAACCTGGACATGATCCTCGAACATGTGAGAGAAATCAAACCCGACTTGCTGGTGGTGGATTCCATCCAGACAGTTTATCTGCCTGACATGAATTCAACCGCGGGTTCGGTCAGCCAGGTGCGCGAGTGCGCCAACCGCCTGCGCGAACTGGCCAAGACCAGCGGGATGGCGGTGTTCCTGGTGGGGCACGTGACCAAGGAAGGCGTCATCGCCGGTCCCCGGGTATTGGAACATATTGTGGATACCGTCCTCTACCTGGAAGGCGACCGCTTCCAAACCTACCGCCTGCTGCGCTCGGTGAAGAACCGCTTCGGCGCCACAGCCGAGGTGGGGGTTTTCGAAATGCGCGAACGGGGGATGGTGGAAGTCACCAACCCCTCCGAGGCATTTCTGGCGGAACGCATGGTCAATGCCCCGGGTTCATCCATCGCGGTCACCATGGAAGGCACCCGCCCGCTGCTTGTGGAAATCCAAGGCCTGACGAGCCCCAGCAACCTGGGCAACCCACGCCGCACCCCCAATGGAGTGGATTTCAACCGCCTGCTGCTCATCACCGCGGTGCTCACCCGCCGGCTGGGAATGCGGCTGGCGGAACAGGATGTTTTCGTGAACGTCATCGGCGGTCTGCAGGTGGGAGAACCTGCCGCAGACCTGGCGGTTGCCACCGCCATTGCCTCCTCGATGAAGGATGTACCGGTCAAAGCCGACACGGTGCTGATCGGCGAGGTGGGACTTTCGGGCGAACTGCGCTGGGTGGGACAGATGAATGCCCGGCTGCGCGAAGCCGCCAAACTGGGTTTCAAAACCGCGATCATTCCGCGCCGCCAGCGCGCGGGTGAAGCGCTGCCGAAAGGCATTGAATTGCGTGAAGCGCGTTCACTGCGCGAGGCGTTGGTCTTTGCATTGATGTCGGAAAAATAGCATTCGGTTCATTTAAGGAGGTTGGAGATGGCTGAGTTCAATGGACTCCTCAATTGGGGACCCCTTTCGATGATCCGCAGGAATCACGGCTTGGAGCACGCCACCATGAATCTGCTGGCGGCGGAGTATCCGAGTGGTTCTTTTGCCGGGCATTCCGATTCCAAAGGTTTCTGGATCATCGGCAATGTATCCACCGATAAACTGCTGGACACGGTGCAAAAGGCATTAAAGCGCATGAAAGCCGGGGAAAAGAACCTGGCGATCCACGCCAACTGCGGAACGAATTACGTCACCGCCGGATTGATCGCCGGATCGATTGCCTGGCTGGCAACCCTGGGAAACACCAATAAATTCAAGAGAAAACTCGACCGCTGGCCGCTGTTGGTGATGATCATCACCGGCACACTGATCGCCGCCCAACCGCTAGGCCCAAAGGTGCAAGCGCACATTTCCACGTCGGGCGATCCCGGCAACCTGGTGGTCAAGCAAATCGTGCGCTACGAGCGCAAAGGACCAGCGCTGCACCGCATCCTCACCGCAGATGAAACCGTTAACGCCGAAAAACCAGAGGAGTAGATTGTTCATCTCACAAAATCGGGAAGCGGGTTTTACTCTCGCCGGAGTAATTCACCGGCAAGTCTTGCAGTAAGAACCCATGATAATTATTACGATTTTCACTGATTGCATGTTAATCTTTGACATAGGAGAACCAGATTTTGACTCAAGCCAATATCCACCTGCTGCGCGGTGACGATGCCTATTCCATGGGACTGCAAATTAAGAATATTGCGGCGTCATTGGGCGCGGATTTCGACGCGGATATGAACACCACCCGCCTGGACGGGAAAAATGCTGCTCTTGAGGAGATCCAGACGGCGGTTTCGACCCTGCCATTTTTCGGCAGCAGCCGCCTGGTGATCATCGATTCCGCGGTCAACAAGATCGACAAAAGCAGGCAGGAGAAATACACCGCCATCCTCGGGTCGGTTCCGCCCACCACGCACCTGGTGCTGACCGCCGAGGATCGTCAAAAATGGAAAAAGGAGGGCAGCGGATGGTCGCGCTACTGGGAAACCCTTTCCCCTTCGCACTGGTTGATCAAAGCCCTCGAAAAGCTCGAGGGGGTTGAGATCATCGATCTTCCCCTGCCGGATGAGAAATCCATGGGAAGCTGGATCACAGCGGAAACCAAGCGCCAGGGCGGCAGCATGCACCCGGATGCGGCACAGGAGTTGAGCCGCCACATCGGCAACGATACCAGCATCGCCAGCCAGGAGATCGGTAAACTGCTGATGTACGTGGACTTCAAGCGCCAGGTGACGCGTGAGGATGTGCTGGAGTTGGTTTCAGACGAAGGTTCGACAGACGTGTTTAAAATGCTGGACCGCCTGATGCTGGGCGACACGCGCGAAGCCCAGGCGATGATGCACCGCCTGCTGGATGATTCGTTGCCCGAGGTGATCCTGGGGGCGGTCATCCACCGCTTCAGGCAGTTGATCCAGGTGCGCGAAGCCCTCGATGACGCTGGCGACCTGAGGGAATTGGCCAACAAGCGCGTGATCTTTCATAATCAAATTAACGATTACTCCAAGGCTGCCCGGAGATTCAGCATGCAAGATTTGGCAAGGATCTACCACCGGCTGCTCGAGATGGACTTGCAGGCCAAGACTTCGCAGGTGGACCTGGCTACGAACCTGGAATTGTTGATACTTGAAGCAAATTCATAAGTTAATCCTATTTCTGTTTATGAGGTGACCCTTGCCCCACTTGTTCGACTCCCTAACCATTAAAGACCTCACCCTGCGCAACCGCATCGGCGTCTCACCCATGTGCCAGTATTCATACCAGGACGGATTTTCCAACGACTGGCAGGTGGTGCACCTGGGCTCGCGCGCGGTAGGCGGTGCGGGGTTGGTGATCGCCGAAGCCACCGCGGTGGAAGCGCGCGGACGCATCACCCCATTCGATGTCGGAATCTGGTCGGACGCGCATATCGAGCCACTTTCGCATGTGGCGCGTGCGGTCAAAGCCAACGGCGCGGTCCCCGGAATCCAGATCGCGCACGCGGGACGCAAAGCCTGCACCGGCAAGCCCTGGGAAGGCGGCAAACCCGTCCAGCCCGACGATCCTCTTTGGTGGCCCGTGGTGGGCGCCAGCCCCATGCCGTTCAAGGAGGGACATCAAACCCCGCAGGAACTGAGCGTCCCTGAGATCAGGCAAATTCAGGGATTGTTTGCAGCGGCTGCCCAACGCGCCCTCCAAGCCGGTTTTGAATGGCTGGAATTGCATGCAGCGCACGGTTACCTGCTGCAATCCTTCCTCTCGCCGCTTTCCAACCAGCGCAACGACATCTACGGCGGCACGTTTGAAAATCGTACCCGCTTCGCGATCGAAACCGTGCGCGAAGTGCGGCGGGTGTGGCCGGAACGACTGGCTCTGACCGTGCGCATCTCCGGCACGGAATGGATCGAAGGCGGCTGGAGTGTGGAAGATTCCGTGGCGCTGGCCAGACTGCTCAAACAGGAAGGGGTGGACCTGATCGACTGCTCCTCGGCAGGCAACCTGGCAGGTGTGTCCGTGCCTGTCGAAGAAGGTTACCAAGTGCACATCGCTGAAGCAGTGCGCCGAGAGGCGGAAATCGCCACCGCTGCGGTAGGCTTGATCACCCATGCGCAATTGGCCAACAGAATCATCGCCAGCGGGCAGGCGGATATCGTGCTGCTGGGCAGGAAAATGCTGCGTAACCCCTACTGGGCGATCCAGGCTGCCCGTGAACTGGAGCAAGCGCTGCCCGTACCGCCGCAATACCTGAGGGCCTATTAATATTTTCTAGAAATAAACAGGGGAACAAATAACATGCGATTAATTCAAAAGGCTGGAGTTTTTTTCTCCAGCCTTTGGACTTATTCGGTTTCTTCCGGTTTCACGATGAGAAAGGCAACGGCTCCCAGCCAGGGAATGGCCGCGATGATCAAAGCCCAGATCGCCTTCGTGACCGCTGAAAGTTTTCGGTCGCGCAAGCGGTACATGCAAACGATGGACAGTACGATCCAGCCAAGGATTACTACTATGCCAAAAACCGATGAAAGTAAATATCCAAACATACCCAATCCGCTGTTCATTATCATCTCCATCCTCCCATGCTATTCGAACTTCAAAATCTTCTCGCGTAATTCTCCCCACTTGAGGGCATCCGAAATACCATCCTCGATGGAGAGTTCCGCCTTCCAGTGCAGGAGGCGCAGGGCTTTGTCTGCATTGGTGTAGGAACCGGCGACGTCACCCGGCCGCGGACCGGTTTCGCGCTTGTTGATCTTCTGCCCGTATACCTTTTCGAAGGCATTCACCAGTTCACGCACGGTCACGCCGCGCCCGGTGCCCAGGTTGATGACCAGGTAGTTGTCCTTGGGGTTTCCTGCGCGTTCGAAGACCTTGTCAAAATCGGTGACGGCATTGACGTGCGCCTGCGCCAGATCCCACACGTGAATATAGTCGCGAATACCTGTACCGTCGCGCGTGGTGTAATTGGTGCCGGTGACGAGGAATTCCGATTGTTTTCCTTGCGCGGTATCGACCAACTTGCCCAGCACATGTGTGGGCGCTTTGACATGGATTCCGCTGCGCATCTTCGGATCGGCGCCGATGGGATTGAAATAACGCAAGGCGATGCCTTTCATGTCGTAAGCGCTGCAAAAGTCCCTGAGCACCATCTCCATCATCAATTTTGTGCGGGCGTAGGGGCTGCTGGCATTGAGCGGTGCTTCCTCGGTCACCATGAACCCCGGCACGATGTCATACAAAGCAGCGGAGGAACTGAATACCACGCGTCCATAGCCCAGTGATTTTAAATGATGAAAAAATTCGATCGATTTGGAAACGTTATCCTGATAATACTCGTAGGGCGATGAGACGGATTCCGGAACAACGATCAAAGCGGCGCAATGTACCGTAGCCTGAATATCCGGATGGTCTTTGAACACCTGCGTTACCGCATTTTGATCAGCGATATCCGCCTTGTAGAAGATCCTTCCGCGGGTAAATTCTTCGCGCCCGGTGATTAAAGAATCCAGGATCACGGGGGTATGCCCCGCATCCTCGAGCGCTGAACAGATCGTGCTGCCAATGTAGCCGGCTCCGCCGGTGATCAGATATTTCATATTCCTCCTGGAGAATAAATCAAAGTTCTTTGCTAGGTGTAGAAATATTGGTATTTACAGGAATTAAGTATACCCAACTCAAGGGATTTTGGAGAATTATTTCTAGAAATATTCCGCCTTCCGTTGATGACTTGCATATAAAAACTGCACCCTGCGTGTTGGTTGTGTCCAACCTTTGGGGTGCAGTACATTCTCGGTGGTTTTACTGTCCAGACATTACAGCGTGATCAATCCAACCACGAGCGCCACCACTCCCAATGCCAGAGCAATGATGCCTACAACGGTGAAAACCTTTCCACCACGGGCAACAACTTCGAGAGTGGCGTCAGCTGTCTTTTCCGGATTGTAGTGCACAGTCACCTGGGAACCGACCGGGTAGCCGGCGCAGATCTCGGCGCATTTTTTGTAAGAAAACCGGTTTGCGCCGTAGGCAATCCGTGTGCCGGTCATCACCTGTCCCATCAATGAGTACTGGTATGCCACCACAGGTTCATAAGAGGTGCTGGCGTTGCTGTCGCTGTCGTAATCGGTATGCGTTACGACTTCGGAACGCAGGACCGTACCCGGTACGGTTGGCCATGCCTGCGCGGTTTTTGAGCGTTTCGTGGCAACCCGCCCGATGATGAGGAATGGGATGCCGATGACCAGTAGTATGGCGCCAAAAAGTAGTCCGAACATTTCAGTCCTCCCGGTTTCTCAATTACTTATCCAAAAATTAGCATAACCACCACGATGATCAAACTTGAAGCAATGAAAAAGATGCCTGGAATCAACGAGCGCATGGCTTCTCTGGCAAACGGCACCAGCACAGACTCATGTGAATTTGTCGGATTATAGTAAACGTTCACCGCTTTATCCACAGCAAATTTATCGCGGATGCGGGAAGCAGTCACGTAATCGTAGGTTGGATTGCCGAAAGTCACCCGGTTTCCTTGCAGAAGTTCTCCATTCACAGTGTATTCATACTGGACCTCGCAAAAATACGCTGCTGAGATCTTGCCTGTGACATTGCGCAGAGTGTCTTCCTTTACTTCAGAAGATAACAGTTTTCCTTTAGCCACCGGCCACCGGGTAGCTGCCTTGGATTTTGCCCGTAAGGAAATCGCCTTGTACAGATAATTCGCACCAACCAGCATCAATCCAACAACGATAACGATCTTTAAAAACATGCTCACTCCTGGTGACGCTTAAGTTTTATCCGATAATTATATTCGATAACCAGAACCTTACTGCCTAACAATTCCACGCGCCCAATCCTCGGCGTTGTCCACTTCCCCTGTCCTCAGTGGTCCTTCGTGGTCTTTAACAAAGAAGGCTTGTGGAGGAACCAGGAGAACCGCTCCTTTTTGCTCCAGCAATTTGGCGATGAGCGGTGCTGCGTATCCGCCTTTATCAACAATACCGCGGAAGAGGAAGGGTATGGTCTTAACGTCGATTCGGGTATCGAATGCCGCGGCTTTGACGGCCTTCAAACCGTCCTCTGGAAGTTCATGAAGGAAGGCGAGCATTTCAGGCGTGGCGCTGAAGGAGCGCGTGGGCGATCCGACTACCAGCAGGTCCACCCCGCGCAGGTCATCTTGTGTGGCGTTTTTCACGCTCACCACCGTTACATCGGCACCCAGCCCCCTGCCCACGGCACGCGCGATCTCTTCCGTGTTGCCGAAAACAGAATCATAAAGTACGAGAGCTTTCATTTCCCTTCTCCTTAAGAATTGGAAGAATATGTACTCAAGTATACATACAGATATAAACTCGATGTGCGTGGAGTCACTCAGAATCGACCCAAAAATCATGTCCGTCGGTAGAGATCGAAATGCGCCGGTTCACATCATTGCCCGGCCAATCCACTGATGGGGAGAGACCGGTGCTGTTCCAGAGGATGATCTGCGGTTCAAGCGCCTGCCAGACACGGGGCGGGATATAACTGATGTCCTCCTCCTGTAAAATCACCATGGTGAGGTCACCCAGCAAAGCGGGAGAAGTCTCGCGGATCAGCGCATAATCGACCCCGTTGGGGACAAGAATGCGAATTTCCCCGTATTCGATGAATAAAGCCGATCTGTCCTGTTCCTCGCCCGCCAGGCGGATCAGCATGCCGGATGGATATTCACGCTCACCGCCGGGGGCAAGTTTGACCAATTCGATGTTTTGCGGCACGCGCAGCGGGCGTTGGTCCGCACCGGCCATGTATACGGCAGGCGTCAACACGGATTTTGAGATGGGAATTCTTTCTTGAAATAATTCCAGGCTGCTCACAGAAGCGCGCCGGGTATGCCAGACCTCGTCGATGGAGAAATCCCAGGGGGATAATTGCCGGCTGATCTCTGCGCTCAATTCGTTTACACTTTTCCCCGGATCGAACACGATCACCTTTCCTTGAGGATCATGAATTACAAGGGTGGAATCATCCCCATTTTCCATCAGTTGGATATGCAGCTTGCCATCCGGGAGGTGCGCAAAGATCGACCAAGCCGCCATGCTGGCAATGACCAACAAAAAAACGATCCAGGTGAACCATTTCGAGAATATTTTCTTGAAATAATTATCAAAAACGAACAAAATGACAAAGATTACCAGCGTCACGAGGATCCAAACCGCAACCTGCGGGTGAACCGCCAGGCTGGCTCCCTTCAGCTTCGCCAGCAATTCAACCACGGCGTTCGTGTAACGCATTGGAACCCACACCAGAAGCGCGATGATTTTTCCTAACCAGGGAAAGATCATTCCGGCAATGGTGGAGATGCCGCCCAGGATCAGGATCGGCGGCTGGACCGGGAGAATCAGCGGATTGGCCAACAGTGAACTGAGAGAGATGCGCCCGAAATGGATGGCAATCACCGGCAGGGTGGTCACCTGGGCAGCCAACGTAAAGAGCAAATACTCAGAAAGCGGTTTTGAAAATTGCAGGACCTTCTCCTCGGGCAGATGTTTTGCCAGGCGTTCTTCCAACCATTCTTTCAAATGTCCAGCAAAGAGCACCAGCCCCAGGGTGGCGGCAAAGGAAAGCTGAAAACTCACATCCCATATTAACAGGGGGTTCACAATGCACATCAATGCAGCGGTAAGGAACAGGGAATTCAGGCCCAACTGGCGGCGTCCGATGAGATGACCACCAAGCGCGGCCACAGACATGATTGCTGCGCGCACCACCGAAGGTGATCCGCCAACGAAAACAGCATAACCCGCCAGCGCAATCAAGGTCATCGCCGCCGCCCAATAACGATTCGACAGCCGCGTGAACAAGGTCGTGAACAACCCTGCCAGCACAGCCATGTTGAACCCCGAGATGGCAATGATATGCGCCGTACCTGTCTGCTGGTAGGCTTGCTTGAGGTTCTGAGGCAGGTCCTTGTCCAACCCAAGAAGGATGCCTGATAACAAGCCGGATTCCGGCTGCGGGATCTGGCGGAATATCGTCTTTTGGGCGTTGAGCCGCAATTTTTCCAAAGCCAGCAGTATCGGATCAATTTTTCCCTTCTCGACCACCTCCACGCGCTGGGGAAAATAAATGACGGTGCGGATGCGCTGCCTTTCCAGGTACTCCTTATATGAAAATGAACCATCTCCATCCGGCGTCAATGGTTTGGCGCTGAAGCGCAGCACATCACCATATTCCCATGCAGCCGCCGCAGGCAGGCGTACGCGGGCATTACCGTGCAATGTCTTGACCGCCTTGAGGGGATCTCCTTCCTGGGGATCGACCATCTCACGCACGCTGATCTCCAGGTAAACCGCGTCCTCGCGGCGATCCGGCGGAGCGGAAACCACACCCGTCAGGGTAAATGTTCCGCGGTCGTTATAATAAGCCAATTGGGAAGGGTTGTTGTGGGGCAGAGCGGCAGAATAACGCAGCCCGCCCAGGGTAAAAAGCAGCGGGATGAGGGCGATAGGGACAGGGATCCAGGAGCGGAGTCTGAGCCAAACCGGTTCATTCCCCAGTTTTTTTAATTCAAGAATGAGAAAGCCAATGCATCCCGCCGTAACCCCTGTCCAAATTGGCCAGTTGAACGCAGTGATTTTTGCGGTGATTATCCCCACCAGAAAGGCGATCGACAGCCAGAGAAGCGGCATTGTCCTTCCCCTCTTTTATTTCGTCAATGATCCCTATTGAAAACGTTGGAATTTTTACCAGAATACGGCCAATTCCGGTTTCCACTCTGAAAAAAGTATAGCAAAGAAAACTTAAAACGCCTGGTAAACGAAGGGGGCAGTTGTATCCGAGAGAAAGGCCAGCAGGGCGGCGCCCAGAAGGATCACCACCAGCAGCACCTGAACCCAGCGCTGCGCGCCCAGCAGGAATTCCTCTCTGCCGGCGCGGTGCTGGTAATGGTCGAACAGGATGGCGGCGGCAAGCACCAGCAGCAGGATGGGGTTGGGGAGGTTGAAATCCGACCAGCCGCTGATGAGGCGCGAGCCGGTGATGGTCTGCCCCAGCGCGACCAGGTCGGGGGTTTTCCAGAGGAACATGCCCTTCCAGTACTCCAGGGCAACCGGGAGCTGCATGCGGAAGGGCACCCAGGCCAGGGCGGCGAATATGAACGTGATCACCCGGCCGGTGCGTTGTCTTCTGAGCGGCTGCTCATCCAATGGCAGCGCGGGACGCCACAGGCTGGGAAGGCGTTCGAGCACCAGGTAGAGCCCGTGCAATCCGCCCCACAGCAGCATGTTCCAGGACAGTCCGTGCCACATGCCGCTCACCAGAAGCGTCACCAGGGGCGGAAGGATGAAGTTGACAACGTGGTTGCGAGCCGGAAAACGCCTCATCAACGAGCGCGAGAGGGGGAAGAAGATGTAATCGCGCAGCCAATTGGAAAGGCTGATATGCCAGCGCGTCCAGAACTCGGTGAAGTTGCGTGAGTAATAGGGCAGGTTGAAGTTGGCGGAAAGCTCGATGCCAAACCACAGGCTGACCCCGCGCACAATGCTGGTATACCCCGCGAAATCGTTATACAGGGCAAAGGCATACGCCAGCAGCCAGAAAACCAGCTGCTGCCCGGCATAATCCTGCGGGCTGGTGAAAGCCGCAGCGGGTATCATGTTGAAAAGCGGGTTGGCGAACACGATCTTGCGCAGCAGCCCGGTGAGGACCAGGGCGGCACTGCGTTCAGCCAGCGGACGATCGAAGGCGAGCGGTCGATCCAGGCGGGGAAGGAAGGCACGCGCCCGTTCCACCGGACCGGAAAGCAGCTTGGGGAAATATAGAATGTAAACCAGGAATTTTATGAAACCGGTTTCGGCGATAAAGCGTTTGTTGGAAATATCCAGTAGGTAGGAAATGTTCTGAACGACCAGGAAGGACAACCCCACCGGCAGCAGGATGGTTAAGATCTGACTGGATCCCAGCCAGCCGATGGACTGGAGCAGCGTCGAAAATTCCGGCAGGAAGAAATGGTTGTATTTGAATACGAAGAGAAAGAGCACATTAAAAACAATGCCGGTCCTCACCCAGGTTTTAAAACGTAGAGATGTGGGGGAGGCTTTTTTCCCCAGTGCAAAGTTGACCCAGGCGAAAACGAGCAGCACCGCCACGAACTTCCAGGACCAGGTGGCAACGAAGGCCGCCGAGATCAAAACCAACCAGGGGTTGCGCCACCTGGCAGGCAGCCGCCTGTAGACGAAAGCTGCAGCAAAGGCAGAGACAAAGAAGAGAAGGGAGGTAACGGTCACCGGCCACCGCCTACCATGTCGACATTGTCCACCGGCTGCAGGCAGATTGCGGTGGTCTCACAATTCCGTGCCAGCTGCTGCGCCAGCAGGGTCGAGTAAAGAGGCGCTCCTTCAAGATTCAGGTGGTGGTGATCCACACGGTATGCAAGGGGGATGAGAGTCCAGTCCAGCGGAGGCAGAAAGTCGCCGCCGTTTTTATTCACAAAGGCTTCGAGGGAACTCAAATACCGTTGGTGGACTTCCTCCCCGCCAAAATAATCAAAATATGTTGGGTAGAGCGGCATCTCGGTAACGATCACCGGTTGTTCAGAACTCCCCAGTTCCAGAATGGTTTTAAGATCCTGCAGACGCTGCAAGGATATTGAGAAATCCTTGAACATGGCAAAGTTGGCCGCTTCCGCCGGATCGTTTGGGTCGGGATGTTTGTCGATATCCTTACCCACGTTGCGGTCGGGTTCGTATCCCGCTGCCGTGGTATCTCCATACCGGCGCAGATAACTCAAGAAGGTGTCCGGAAAGTCTGCCCGGCTCCAATTTCGGAAGGGCAGCAGGTGTTCAGCGGCCGAGGAATTCAACTTCAACCAGCTGCGCAGCGTTGCGGGGCTGGAGGACTGGGCAGTGAACCATTCATCAGTGAGAAGCTGGGTTTCTACTTCCAGTCCGTTGGCTGCCACATAATCACGCATTTCGGTTACAAAAAGCAGGGAGGCAGGATGGTATTTCTCTACGAGGATTTTGGCAACAATTGAATTCGGGGCTACGGTCAACCCTTCCACACCAAAGTTGAAAATGCGCAGCCTGACCCCGGTTTGTCTTTCATATTCTGAAGCCAGCACATCGGGATCGATGCCGGTATTGACCATCGAGTTACCCAGCAGAATCACGTCCACGCCATCGTTCTGGCGCGCGTAGTCTTGCAGTTTGAACCATTTGATCTCGAACTGGCTATGGTAAATTCCAAGCGAACGAAGAGGGAAAATTCGATCCAACCAGGCGGTGCGCGAGGTTCCTTCCAAGATCAGCAGCAGGGCAAAAAAAACGATCACTCCGATGATCACCGATATGATCAGAGAGTGAGTTCCGGGTTTCTTTTGCAGTGTCTGAGGTTGGGTTGGCTGCGCCATTTATTTCTCCCGGCAGGTGCGGTGTTTTTCCCTTGAAGGGTAAATGCTGCCTTAAAACGGCTGCCCGCCGCTTTCGGCTAATATCTGCTTCAACCGCGGGTGGCCTGCATAAAAACCGTGGTATTTCTCCGGCAGCATGGCGGCAATGCGGCACATGATCTCAGTGGTTAAGTGCTCCAACTGCCCCTCGCGATTATCGCGATCCAGTTTTGGAGGAAAGATTGGTTTTCCATATTTGGCAATGATGTGCGGTCTTTTCAAATGCATTAATTTTTCCACTGAATCTTCGGTGCCGATGATGGCTGTAGGGATAACGGGAACTCCAGCCCGCAGGGCCAACAAAGCCGTGCCGGGTTTGCCTTCCAACAAGGAGGCTGTGGTACTGCGGGTGCCCTCCGGCGCAATGCCGACGGCTTTGCCCATTTTCAACGCTTCCACCGCTTTACGAAAGGCAGAAAAATCGGCGGTGTCCCGATCCAGCCAGATTCCCTCGGCAGTAACGATGAACCAGCGAAGGAGGGGATACTTGAGGTATTTTGTGGTCACCAGAGCGGTCATTTCAGGGCGATTGGGCGTGACGAAAAGCAGAGGAATATCCATGCGGCTCATGTGATTGCAAGCGATCAACACACCTCCGCTGGTGGGGATATTCTCCAGACCAAAAAACTCTGAGACGGTCAGTCTCTTCATGAGCCAGGTAATGATGCTGCGTAGTTTATGAGAATTCATAAAATTTTGCCTCGGTCCATTCCGTTAAAAGATAACCACCGCAATATGGAATTCAACTTGGAATTTTCATCCTTCCGCATCGGATGCAATGGTCAGAACTAGGGTAATTAAATTATGCCGGTCGCTGCCGAAAAGACCGCAACAATCAAACCTCGATCATTGAATTCCGAATATTAATTTTACTCCATTGTTTTAATGAACACCTATGCGCGTATATCAGGTTGCTCGATTAACAAGTGCTCCGCCTGGTGAGGACTGTTTACTCGAAGAGGGATTGATGCGGATGCCTTTCATCGACCACTGCAAGCGTATAAGAAGCAGCTGCCCCGACGACGAAAAGCAGGGCGCATACCGCAATGGTCCATCCGGTCACCCCGCTGGGGATAATGGCAGCCGTTGAGCCCACCACGATACCCAGGATGAAGTGGTACATGAAGGCATAATGCCTTTTAAACAGCCAGGCGATCAGCTTGGCGAAAAGCAGGATGACCAGCACCACACCGATAACGAGGGGAATGATCACACCAAAATCGAGTGATTTGATCCCGCTGGCCATGGGCTGATATAGGCCCAGATAGATGAGGAAATTGGAGGGGCTCATTCCGGGTACGACGAGACCGAAACCGGTCAGCATGCCGCTCATGATCCAGACCCAAAAATTGGGGGCCATGGTGACGTTCCTGATCGTCTCCAGCCAGTTCATCAGGAAGAAGGTTCCAACAGACATGACTGCCAGGAACACCCAGTGCCAGGCTTTTCGCCCTTCTCTACCCGACGTCTTGATCAAAGAGGGAAAAGTACCGGAAATGAAGCCGATGAACAACCAGGTGAATTGCGCTGCGTAGTGCGAAAATGCAAAATCCACCACCGCTGAAAACCCGACGATACCCAAAACACCGCCAACGCCTACAGGCAGGAAATAACGAATGTTGGCGATGAATTTGTGGCGGATATTCGCAAGGAAACGAAGCAGCGGTTCATAAATTCCAAACACTACCATCAATACACCACCCGACAGCCCGGGGACGATGGCACCCACCCCAACCAAAACACCCTTGATCAAGCGGATGATCCACTCCAGCACCGGATTGGATGCGGAGGATTTGGTTACTTTCTCCACCGGCAGGGTTTCCCCCTGCCCGGAAGAAGCCTGGTTTTGATCGTTCAATTCACTCATTGAGTTGGTCCTTTTGTACGTAAAATGGTGCGTTTCAACGGCAGAATATAAGATACCCGACTGCCGATTTTTATCAGCTGATTGGCATCAGGTGCCTCATTATAATTTATTCCATCACCCCCGGAGGGATTGGCGGAAAGGCGGTGGATGGGATTGGCGGGGGAAGTGCCGCTATTCGTAATTTGCGGTTCATAAAAACCAGAACAATCAATAAAAGCAAGGCAAGACCTGCCAATACCCATGAAGCGGACTGAGTGAGCAGGGGATCCACCGAAACAGCAAACTCGACCCCTACCTGACCGATGCCCATGAGCACCGCAAAGAAATTCCAGAGCCCGTGGAGTATAACGGTAAATATATAAATCGCGCCAATGCGGATGGCTTTTCCATCCCTCCATGAAGCAGCCAATGCCCAGCCGTTCAACCCAGCCGTTATGATATGGAGCAAGCTCGTACCTGCACGCCCTGCCACTGTAACCATCCAATTATCCGCCGGGGCGGCGCTGAGGGACAATGCGCTTTCCAACAAGGCAAAGGAGGCACCGCAGACCAGACCGGCCACAAAGCCTTCTGCCGGAGAGGGCTCTTTTTTGATCAAGAACCATAAACCCAGCGGCTTAAGCAGTTCCTCAATAAGCGGGACGACCACAGCAACGCCGATGATCGCGGAAAAAATGACCCCCGGTCTTTGAATCAAGGGCAGGAAGTCAAAGTCAAGGTTCATGATCGCAAGCGGATCGATCAGCGCCTGGTTCTGAATCTGTTGAAGCAATGGGGCAAATTCCGGCTGTTGGATCAGCCAAAAAAAGGCTGCCAGAATGCCGAAACCCAACACGATGATCTCCACCAGGAAGACGAGCGGCAGGGTCAGGTAGATGCTGAAACTGGATAATCCCCATAAGCGCTGCAAACTCCCGCCGTTTAATTTGAACATCCCCAAAGTAACGAACCACCAGACAGGGATCATTACCAGCAGAATGGTGAGCGGGGCGGTCAGCCAGGCAGGTGCTTGCTGTTCAACCGCTTGCCTCCCAAAGAATATTAGCAGTGGGATCAATAACAGGCACAGGCTGGCAAATAAAAAACTCCCGGGCGATGCCGACCGGGAAACCAGGCCGCGGAGGCGCCGAATTGAAAGAACCAGCGAAGGAACCGAAAGCGCGATCGTCAGACCAACGATCCAGGCGATGGAAAGAATTTGAGCGGTTTGGGAAGGATCAAGATCCCCCATCCATGTTTGTGCGAGCGACAGGAAAATGAGCAGAATTATGCCTGCCAATGAAAGCAGCATCCCCAGTATGCTCAAAATCAACTGCGCAATGGTCAATCCCCTGGAACGGTCGGGCAGCGGCGGCGGAAGTGCCAATTATTTTTCCTCGATGGTGACCGAGATCAGTTTATCTGCCGGTATAAGAATTTCATCCGTTTCGGGATTGCGCGGGCGAAGAGAAGAAAGAACTTCCATTCCCTTGACCACCTGGCCGAAAATGGTGTACTGTCCGTCGAACTCCGGCAGCGGAATGTAGGTAATGAAGAACTGGGATCCGTTGGAATTAGGCGAGGGGTTGGTCATCGCCAGGACGCCCGGCTTATCGAAGCGCAGCGAAGGATCAAGTTCGTCTGAAAAAACGTACCCTGGTCCACCAAGCCCGGAACTGGAAGGGTCGCCGCCTTGAACGACAAAACCCGGAACAACCCTGAAGAAATCGGTGTCATCGAACCAGCCTGACCTGGCAAGAAAGACAAAGCTGTTCACCGCCCAGGGAGCTTTGTCGGGAAACAACTGCAGCACGATCTCGCCTTTTTCGGTGGTGAAAGTGGCGTAGTATTCCCTCATGGGATCGATGGTCATTTCGGGGCAGGTTTGAAAAACCCTTCCGGGCAGGAGGAAGTAGTTGGCCAGAACTTCGAGGGACTCGTAATTCACCATGGTCTTGACCAATATCCCGTTGTAGAAAAGGACCGGTGTATCGGAAATTTGCAGCGGGGCGGCGTCGGCAACCATTTTGTCGACCCTGGCGGCAACCGCACCACTTTCGAAATCAGTTTCAAACCGGGTTTTGGACATGCCCAGCTCGACCGCCTTATCTGAAACCCACTTTTTGAATTCTTCGGCTGTAAATTTAATCCAAATCGACTGGTCGGTGTAAAGTTCCGAATTCATCTGCCAGAAGCGATTTTGCAGCCCTGCGGCCTCAGCCGCCTGTGCAGCAAGCTGCGACTTGTCATCCACTTCTGGCTGCGGATAATGCCTGACCACCACTCGCACGGTATCCTGGTGCGCATGCTGAAGTTCAGCCAGGTTCAAGGCTAATGTTTTGCAGGCAGGCCGCTGGTAATTGCAGTACGCCAATATAGTCACACTGGGTGTGGGTGTTCCATACCCCCAATCCTCGGTGGAGACAGCGGGTACGTTGTTCTCTTCCAGGGTGCTGCCCTCAGGAACAACCGGCTCAACCCTGCATTCTGCCGGCGGGCTGGCGGTAAACTCGATGGTCGGTAGAACAGGTGCCATGGAGGTTTGCTGTGTGGAATTGGGCTCACCGGTAACAGTTTGCTGCAATAACGGCAGCAAGACGGTGGGGGTTTCCTTGAGCGGCGCCTGGGTGGGAGCGACGGAAGCCGGTGCGCATGAAGCTAGCAAAAACAGAAATACCATACTCAGTGCGATGCTTTTTTTCATGTCTACCTTCAGGAATTCGAGGTTAATTTTGCCAGTACAGCCCGCTGCAGTGCGGTTTGAACATCATGAGGGGTCTGCCCGGCATCGATCACAGCCCAGCGCAGAGGCTCGGAAGCGGCCAACTCGAGATAACCCTTGCGCACGCGTTGATGGAAAGCCAGTTCGTAATCATCCAGGCGGTTCCATTCTCCGCCTCCGCTGTGACGCCGTGCAAGACCTTTTTCCACATCCACATCGAGAAGGAGAGTGAGATCGGGGATCAATCCGCCAGTGGCAAAAGCAAGAATACGGCGCAAGGTATCCAGGTCGATCCCGTGACCATATCCCTGGTAAGCCAGGGTCGAATCGGCATAACGATCGCTGAGCACGACGACGCCTTTTGCCAGTTGCGGGCGGATGACCTCCGCCACGATCTGTGCCCGGGCGGCGCAGAAAAGCAGGATCTCGGTGCGCGGATTCATGGATTTATTGTCCATGCGCATTATCACTTCGCGGATCTGATCACCGATGAAAGTGCCGCCTGGTTCGCGGGTGGTGAGCACTTCGTATCCCTGCTGGCGAATGAAATCCGCCAGCTCGCCAACCTGCATGGACTTTCCACTTCCGTCTGGACCTTCAAGGGTGATGAACATGAACGAATCCTTTGCTATTCCCGGAAGATCCTCACCCTGCGGTTGGGATCCTTACCGTACGAATGTGAAACAAGTTGCGCCTGACGCGCCATCTCATGCTGGATGCGGCGGATGGCAGAAGTGGCGGGCGGCAGATCCACCCAGCGCTGTCCATTCAACACAGCCTGAATGGCTGATTCCGTCTGATTGGTAACCTCGTCGAAATTTGCGGTTTCCGAATTACCCGGCAGATTGAACATCTCCGCCAGGGATTGTTCCATCTGGTTAATGGTATTGGCACGCAGTACAAAAATGGGGATGCCGCGTGCTTCGGCTTCGGTGATGGGCTGCTGGCGGGAGCGGTAATATGCCCGCAGGGTCATCACGATATCCGCCTCGCTGATATCCCGGGCAATGAAGGCTGGAACCCCCAGTCGGCTGGCTGCCTGCTGCAGGCGGTTGCGCGCCACCCCGTAGGGGTAAATGCGGATTTTTTTGAGTGGTTTTCGTTCACCTAACTCATCCGATTGAGCAACGGGGTAGCTTTCTCTCTCGTACCCGCGTTGATATTTACGCCCAGCGGCAGAACCACCGGCATCGCCGTATTTCACGTCCCCGGTGGCTGAATACGTTCGGCGTGTTCCCTGCGCCAGCCCGCGTACCGCTGCGGGTACGGGCGATTTTTCAATATGCACCTCGTTTTCAGCATCGCGCCAGCGGATCTCCGGTTGAAGGGGGTAACCGCGCACCAGGGTATCCACCGCCTGGGCAACATCGGGATGGACCGCCAGGCGGTCGCGTTCCTGCAGTTCAACCAACACATCAAAGGTTGGCGGAGAACGCCGCTCAAGGACAGTTTTTTGCGTTCCGCGCCGGCGCGCTTCTTCATCGGAGAGGGTCACCGACTCGATCCCACCGATCAGGTCGGAGAGGGTCGGGTTCAACAAGAGGTTTTCGAGCGTGCGTCCGTGGGCGGTTGCCACAAGCTGCACACCGCGTTCGGCGATGGTGCGGGCTGCCATGGCTTCCAGTTCACGCCCGATCTCGTCGATGATGACCACCTCGGGATTATGGTTTTCCACGGCTTCGATCATCACCTCGTGCTGCAGCGAGGGAGTGGCCACCTGCATGCGACGGGCTTTTCCAACGGCGGGATGGGGCACGTCACCGTCACCGCCGATCTCATTGGAAGTGTCGACGATGATGACCCGTTTGCTTTCCGCCAGGATGCGGGCGGACTCCCGCAGCATGGTAGTTTTGCCAATGCCGGGTTTGCCCAGCAGCAAAATGCTCTTGCCCGACTGAACCAGGTCTTGAATGATCTCAATGGTTCCATATACCGCCCGGCCAACACGGCAGGTCAATCCAACGATGAGTCCGTGCCTGTTGCGGATGGCCGAGATGCGGTGCAGGGTTCGCTCCAACCCGGCGCGGTTGTCGGCGTCAAATTCTCCGATACGTGAAACCAAGTGATCGATATCGGAACGTCCGACCTCGCTGTCGCTCAGCGCAAGTTCACCGTCCACGTAACGCGCCATGGGAAGACGTCCAAGGTCGAGGACGATCTCCAAAAGATTGTCGCTGTTATTGGCTTTTTCCACAGCCTGGATGATCCGCGGGGGGAGCACTTCCATCAGGGCATGCAGATCATCCGTAATTCGAATTTGTCTCATATAAGTTAATTATGCCCTATTAAAACCCCGGTCATTTTGAGACTTCGATGGTGGGGGCATTATCGTTGAAATTTTGAAGGATCGGAGCCGTCGGTTCCGCCTGTCGTTGATCGGACCTGGAACGCTGTGCGACCGTGACCTTGCTGTATTGATTCACTGCGAGGTGCTTCACCAGAAGTGCAAAGCGGGGAGAAGGTTCGGCTTTGAGGGCGGTCAATCCTTCAGACAACCATGCCTGGTAGGATCGAACCTGCAGGTAAACCGGTTTTCCCAATCCCTTGAACTGGCAGACCAGGTCCTCCAGAAGAAGTTGAATATTCTCCACGGAGGGATGAATGACCGGCATCAGGTAGATCCCATTGACTCCGCTCATGCTTTCCACGTAAGCCAGCAAGTCACTTTTCCGCTTGTAAACCAACCGGGGTGAACCGCCGTTCGTGAACGGTTCCGCGTTTTGCACCAAAGGCGGCACCAGGGTCTGGTAGAGTGTGCGGACACCATTTTCATCCACTGGATCAGGTATCTGCCAGCAGGTTTTTTGATTGAAAGTACATTTATCAGTCGGCAGCTTCCAGACAGATTCCCAACTGTACACGCAAAAACCCGTATCGCGCAGCAGCTCAAAAAACGGATGGGATTCCTCAATCTCAGCCAGGATGTTCAAAGCACCCATTTCTCCAGCCTGGAAGCACAGAAAATCGATCAGGGAGGAAAAATCCTTATCTTCATGCGCGAAATCCGGCGTGAAGAAGCTGAAATGCGCCGACCGGCTGCCAGCCTGGTGCAGCACCTGGCTGAAGTAGGAACTGCCGCCATCCGGCGGTTCCAAAACGGCGGTGTAACTTGTGGAGGACGGATTCAGGCGCGGCAAAAGAGAGGCAAGACCAACTGGATTTCCCCTGGTAAGAAAAAGAGCTTTATTCAGGCAGATCACCCGGCTACGGTGGCGAAGAATTGCGGGCAGGTCATACCAGGCAAACGGTCGGACGTTTATTTTGCCATCTCCATAAAATACCGGTGGAAACGATCATCACCGGTCAATTCCGGATGGAAAGAGGTGGCCAGCAGATGACCTTGCTGTGCGGCTACGATCCGTCCATCATCCAGACGAGACAACACCTCGACCCCTTTTCCGGCCGACTCTATCAGCGGCGCGCGGATGAATACCGCATGAAAAGGTTTGTCCGCAGGATCGACTTTCAACAGGCTGGGAACAGAGAGATCAACCTCAAAACTATCCACCTGGCGGCCGAAAGCATTGCGCTCCACGGTGATGTCCATCAATCCCAGCAGTGGTTGAGAGCGCCCCACGCTTTTCGAGAGGAAAATCGCCCCGGCACAGGTTCCCCATATGGCATGTTCGCGGCCAAAGAGACGCATGGGTTGAGTCAAATCAAAAGCGTCAGCCAGCTTGCCAATGGTGGTGGACTCGCCGCCGGGAATGATCAGTCCATTCAGACCCTCCAGATGCCGGGGCAGGCGCACCTGCACCACCTCTGCGCCAAGCGATTCCAACATTACCTGGTGTTCGGCAAAATCTCCCTGTAATGCCAGGACGCCGATCTTCATAGAAGAATTACCATCCGCGCGTGGCGATCTTTTCAGCTTCAGGCATGACGGAGATCTGCCGGCCAACCATGGCTTCGCCCAGGTTGCGGCTGGCTTCCGCCAGGATCTTGGGATCGTTGTAGTGGGTGGTGGCTTTGACGATGGCGGCTGCCCGTTTGGCAGGATCGCCGGATTTGAAGATTCCCGAACCCACGAACACACCGTCAACGCCCAGCTGCATCATTAATCCAGCATCCGCCGGGGTGGCAATTCCGCCTGCGGCAAAGTTGACGACAGGAAGGCGGCCAAGGGTGCGCACTTCGATGCAAAGTTCGTAGGGAGCACCGATTTCCTTGGCAAAGGCCATCACTTCTTCTTCCGGCATATTCTGCAAGCGGCGAATCTCGCCCAATACCGTGCGGGCATGACGTACGGCCTCGACCACGTCGCCGGTACCGGCTTCGCCCTTGGTGCGAATCATGGCAGCGCCTTCACCAATGCGGCGCAAGGCTTCTCCAAGATTGCGGCAACCGCAGACAAAGGGAACTTTAAAATCGTGCTTGTAAATATGGTGCGCTTCATCCGCCGGAGTAAGCACCTCGGATTCATCGATGTAATCCACGCCGATGGACTCCAGGATCTGGGCTTCGACAAAATGGCCAATGCGGCATTTTGCCATCACCGGAATGGTGACCGCTTTCATGATCTTCTCGATCATATCGGGGTCGCTCATGCGTGCCACACCCCCGTCCGCGCGGATATCTGCGGGAACGCGTTCAAGCGCCATCACCGCGCATGCACCGGCGTCTTCAGCGATCTTGGCGTGCTCGGCATTGACCACATCCATGATCACGCCACCTTTTAACATTTGCGCCAGACCCTTTTTGACCTCGAAGGAACCTACCTTCTGTTCCATTGATCTACCTCCTTCAATAACTCACCATGTGAGTTGATAATGCAGTCTACCGTGATTTTACCACGCCCGGCTTAAGGCAGCAACGAAAGCAGAGAGCAGGTAAAGACCCGCGATTAAACTGCCCTGAATGCATGTTCAATCGTTCAGAAAAGCAGACCCCTGTTGCCAGGGGTCATTGCCGGATTCTCATCAACTGATCTTTTCGAATCGACTGCCAGGGGTGTTGCAGACTGGACACTTCTCCGGTGCGGTGCGTTTATGCGTATAACCGCATACCGGACAAATGTAGTAATCATACTCCTCACCGGGCTTGCCCAAGGACTCGAGGGCTTCCTTATAGAGAACCTCGTGGACTTTTTCAGCCTCGTTGGCCCAATGGAAACTTTTCAGAGCAAGCGTCTCCCCTTCAGCTTCCGCGTCCTTCATAAACGAGGGATACATCTCGGTATTTTCATAATGCTCACCTGCAATGGCAGCCTTGATATTTTCTTCTGTTGTACGAACCTCACCAGCCCGGCGGAAGTGGTTATGGGCATGGATGGTTTCGGCATGCGCCACAGCGCGAAACAGTCGGGCAACCTGGGGGTAACCCTCATCCTCCGCCTTTTTGGCATACGCCAAATATTTCCGGTTAGCCTGACTTTCACCCGCAAACGCTGCCATTAAATTATCATATGCCTTGCTCATAATTTTCTCCTTTTTAATTCATTCAGACCGAATTGTTTAATGTTCTTATCTATTTTAATACAGATGGGATAAATCAATGGATAACCCCATTATTGGGGCGGAATCGCAGCCGTTGACATTTCCTATTGTAATGATACAATAATACAAAGATACAATGATACATTGTGAAAGGAGACCTGAATGTGAATCCATTGCCCTTCAGCATCGATTTCCGCTCCGGAATACCGGTTTACGTTCAGATCGTGGAACAGGTCCAATCGCACCTGGCGAAGGGCAACCTGTCACCCGGTGACCAGCTCCCCACGGTCAGGCAGCTTGCCGCGGAATTGCGCGTCAATTTCAACACAGTCGCCAGGGCATACCGCATGCTGGATGAAGCCGGGTTGATCTCAACACAGCAAGGGCGGGGGACTTATATATTGGACCGGCCAGACGACGAGCAAATACGCATGCTGAAAAATAAATCTCTTGAGGCCCAGATTGAACGCTTGTTTACCTCGCTCAGGAATCAAGGGTTCGCTCCGGAGGAAGTGGAGCAGCGCTTCCACAAATCTTTGGATACTTGGAAAACCGGTAAACCGCTGGAAGATAACTAGAAAGACAAATGAAACGATTAAGGAGAAAAATGGCTACAAAAGAGAAGGTTGACGGATCTACAAGCGAATCATCACAAGGGTTGACTCCCTTCCGCTCGCAAGCCTGGTGGGAGAAGAAAGGCCCCGATGCTCACATGAGCGGTATCTCGGTCACATTGTTCGTCGTGATCTTCACTTTAGCGGTGATCGCTGCGATTGTAATGGACAATCAAGGCGTTTCGGATGGGATCATCCTACCGATTGTGCTCCCGTTCATGCTGCTGGCGTTTTACCTGCTGTTTGCCATTCAGGTCGCGAAGCAGTGGGAGAAGGCGGTTGTACTGCGCTTTGGCAAATTCCGCGGTCTGAAAGGACCAGGATTGTTCTGGATCATTCCCATCATTGATAGCGTGACCACCTGGATCGACCACCGCGTCATGGTGACGCCGTTCTCGGCGGAGAAAACCCTTACACGCGATACCGTTCCAGTCAATGTGGACGCCGTGCTCTTCTGGGTGGTATGGGATGCGGAAAAGGCGGCTCTCGAAGTGGAGAACTATCGCGTGGCAATCGCCTGGGCTTCACAGACCGCCTTGCGCGAGGTGATCGGACAAATGACCCTGGCAGATATTCTGGTAGGACGCAACAAGATGGATGCGGACCTGCAGAAGATCATCGATGAACGCACCGCTCCCTGGGGCATTACCGTTCAATCGGTCGAGATCCGCGATGTGGTCATTCCGCCCGACCTGGAAGACACCATGTCGCGCCAGGCTCAAGCAGAACGCGAACGCCAGGCGCGCGTGATTCTGGGTGAATCCGAAAAGCAGATCGCAGCCAGTTTTTCTGAGGCTTCAAAAGCTTATATTGAGAATCCAACCGCCTTGCACCTGCGAGCCATGAACATGCTCTTCGAGGGCTTGAAGGAAAAAGGAGCCATTGTCATCGTACCCTCCAGCGCTGTGGACACCATGAACCTGGGTGGCATCACAGGAATGACTGCGCTCGCCCAACAGCAGACAGGGAATGATAAATAGAAAATCCGCTCACCACGACCAACCCCGCAGAAAATGAAGGGTTTCACGGGGTTGGCTGATCTTCCAAATCGACGCTTGTATACAGTAAAAGAACAGAAACTCAAAAATACATACATAAGGAAACCGGGAAGAAGAATGGAGAACACAATCCAAATCGAACACCTCAGCCACCGCTTCGACGGGCGTCTGGCATTGAGAGACCTATCCCTGGAGGTCCGAAAGGGAGAGGTTTTTGCCCTTCTGGGACCCAATGGGGCAGGCAAAACCACAACCATCCGGCTGCTGAACGGACTCTACAAACCGACCAGCGGTACAATGCGCGTGTTTGGAAAGGATCCAGTGACCGCAGGCAGCCAGGTCAGGCAGGAGACCGGAGTACTGACCGAAACCAGCGCGCTGTATGAAAGGCTCACCGCACGCGAAAACCTGGTCTTTTTCGGCAGGCTGTATGGAATTCCAGAATCGGTTCTGTTAAAAAGAACGGACGAATTTCTGCGATTTTTCGCACTTGACTCGCGTGCAGACGATCGTGTGAGCACGTTCAGCAAGGGAATGAAACAGCGCCTGGCGCTCGCCAGAGCCTTTTTGAACCTGCCGCGCATCCTCTATCTTGACGAACCCACTTCCAGTCTCGACCCTGAGTCAGCACAGCAGGTGCACGCACTGATCGAATCGATCAGCAAGCAGGACGAGCGCACCGTATTCCTCTGCACGCATCGACTCGAGGAAGCCGAACGCCTGGCGGACCGGGTGGCCATCCTCAATAGCGGCAACCTGCTTGCCCAGGGCAGCCTGGAGGAATTGCGGCAGCACTTCAGCCCGGGATTGTGGGTGGACATCGAGCTGTTGAACCCTTTGGATCGAGGATTGGATTACCGAAAAATCAACGGATTGAAGGCTTTTGAAACCGACGGCAGCAAGCTCCACGTTCAGGTGCAGGAGGAAAATGTGATCCCCTTGCTGGTAACCCAACTGGTGGAACATAAAGCGCAGATCATGAGCGTGAAACCGCAAAAAATTTCACTCGAGGACATCTACTTCAAATTGCAGAATCAAGTACGGGAAGGCAAAGAATGAACTGGAAAACGATCTTCACCATAGCCAAAAAGGACATCAAGGAGGCAGTACAAAACAAATCGGTCTGGCTGCCGATATTGATCGTACCGTTAATATTTGTCGTCCTCCTACCGCTGGGCATGATCATCGCGTTTGGCAGCTCATTGGGCGCGGCTAATAATCCGTTAAACGATCCGGATATCGCCAATTTTATGCAAAAAATGCCGGCGTTCATGTCCGATTCCGTCCAGGGAATGAACGGGGTACAATCCGGCATTGTGCTGATGCTGGGTTATTTATTCGCCCCATTCTTCCTGATCTTACCGCTGATGTTCTCCACGGTAATCGCTTCAGAATCCTTTGCCGGTGAACGTGAACGCAAGACCATCGAAGCGTTGCTCTACACCCCGGCAACCGATGCCGAGTTATTCCTGGGGAAAGCGCTGGCGGGGTTGATTCCTGCAGTATCAATCACCTGGGGAAGTTTCATCGCGTACATACTGGTCGTGAACGGCGCGGCCTATCCTGTGATGGGGAGGATCTGGTTTCCGCTGCCCACCTGGTACCCACTGATGCTGTGGGTATCGCCCGCCGTTTCGCTGCTGGGCATTGCATTTACGGTATTGATCTCGGCCAAGACGCAGACCTTCATGGGTGCCTACCAGTCCAGCGCATCGCTTGTGGTACTGATACTTGGATTGATCGCCGGGCAAGCCACCGGAATTCTCTATCTGAGCGTCACAGTCGGCATATTGATGGGGGTGGTGATCTTCGCCGTCGACGGGGTATTAATGTACTACGCAGTACGCACTTTCAATCGCGACAAATTGCTGGCTTCTGCGAATTAAATATTGTTTCACGTGAAACGTTCCAACAGGGGGGTCCGAGTTTGTCGGTCAAAAAATGTTTCACGTGAAACTTTTTTCCACAATCCATCCACAATCCACCACTGGCAGGTTTCGACAAATCCGCATATACTAGAAAAGTCTCTCGCGCGCGGACGGTTTTCCGCGTAATCTCAAGAGCAGGTGCGCAGCATGTCAAATAATATCCCGTTGTTCATTTCCCTTGTCCTCACCATCATTATCATGGTCGGTCTTCCGATCTTTCTGGCAATCTTTTTCACCCGGCGCCTTAAAGTTTCGTGGTGGATTGTATTAACCGGTGTGTTGACCTTTGCGGTCGCTTATGCTTTGAACCGCCTGGCATTGACCGGTGTAAACACGCTGTTTTCCAAGGGAATTCTCAGCGTCACTTCGGATCAATGGTTCCCGATCGTTGTGGCGGTGATCATCGGATTCCTGGCTGCCGTTTTCCATGAATCCGCCCGTTGGGTTGGTTTTAAGGTCCTGGGTAAAAGAGCCGAAAAATTCGGTGCTTCCCTGGCTGCGGGGGCTGGGCATGGTGGAATCGAAAGCATCTACATCTGCGTATTCGGTACCGCAATATCGTTGTTCACGGTTTTGTTTTATAACGCCGGTGCGAAGATTGCCGCCGGTGTATCGGCGCAGGAAGTGCAGTATACGTTGTCGCAGATCGAGATGTTCTGGGCCACTCCCTGGCATTACGGTTTGGTAGCGGCTGTAATGCAGTTGATCATGTTTTCCACGCACATCTTCCTTTCCACGATGGTGTGGAAATCGGTGGTGGATCGCTCGGCAGTATGGTTTTTGCTGGCAGTGCTTTACCATATGGTCGTGGTAGCGGTGAATACCTTCCTGCAGCAGATCAACTGGAATATTTGGGCCGTCCAGGGGGTGATGGCGATCTTCATGCTGCTCAACCTCTATATGATCTACCGCTTCTGGAAAGAAGAATCTGAAATCGAGAAAGAAATGGAAGAACTTGACGACGACGATCTCGATGAGGACGAGGAAGAGGATGAATACGATGATGATGACGACGACGACGATGATGATGGCGAGGACGAGGAAAAGGAAGATAAATCCCTCGAGATAAATCACCCGGATGAGAACCACACGGACGGGGAATCCGTCCAGGAATAACTTTCAGACGATAGAGGAGATCCCGGTTGCGCTTAGCTGCCGGGGTCTTTTTTGATTAAGAAGGCGATTGCCTTGCCGATTTCATCGTTCATCAGGATACGCAGTACGTGTCCAGATCGGGCATCTGCCACGCGGATCAGGTGCAGGCAGTTTTCATACTGTTTTTCGTCCGGAAGCCATTCGATGAGGTGATTGGGCGTGTCTTCGAAGAATTTTGTGTTGAAATCTGTCTTCGGGTCGTCCAGGTGCAGCGCCAGCGGGTAGATCTGGGCTTCCAGCAGGTCCTGGAAGAAGTGTGTGCCCAATGAAGGTTCAGGTGGAAGCCCGCAATCCTGGCCTGCCAGTTCCACAAGGGCTTTGGCATGATAAATATCCCCATAACCAATCGGCACGCCCAGGTCGGAATTGGAACTACCCCAGCGCCCCGGACCTACGCAGATAAATGGCTGATGCTGAATCCTCTCGTTCAACTTTCCAACAACGCGGGCAATTGCCGAGCGTTCGGCTTCGGAGGGCAACGCGAAATATGCCTGCGGTTGGACGTAAACCACCCAATCGACCGCGTCGATGCGGCCTTGCGGAACCATGAATTCGGTGGAAAAGACGATCATTTCCGGCTTGAGATTGGCCGGCGGTTTTTCAACTTCCGTCTGGATGAGGTGACTCTGCGGACGGCACTGGAGCACGGTTAAACATAACTGGGGCTGGCTTTGATCATCTTCGCTGATGCTCAATGTAAATTCCACGTCTACCGGCGAATGATATGCCTGTTCGAGTGATTTGAGGATGGTCTTCATACGCTCAGCGAAGGGAGTACGCTGAAGTAAAACGTCGAAGGTAAGCACCAGTTTTTGCGGGTCATCGATGATGTTCGAGCGCAGGGTTTCGAAATATCCATCTTCGTCCGACTGGACGATGTAGCGCAGCGGAGGGTAATCGGCATTCAGCACATCATGCACCGGCATGGTAGTGAATGCGTTGTGTTTCAGATCGAGCAGGTCGACGTACTGCTGCGAATAGCGCCGGATGGAACGCGGATCGTTGCTTGGGCGCAACAGGGGGTGGCTGAGGGCGATCAGCCGCGGGTAATCATTGCCGACACGGTCAACCGCGCGCGTGCCCAACCCCCACACCAGGCGCACAAAACCATCCTCGCTGCGGATCTGCGGCGACCAGCGGAAGATGTTACGGCTGAACGCGACACCGGCAGCATGCGGCAACAGGTAGTCGCCGAATTTTTCGCCTTCCACCAACTGGATCAGGAGAGCCATACGCTCGTCATAATCCAACAGACCCTTGCTACGGCGGTAGAGTAACGCGTTCGGATTGAGCACCGAGGCGTAGACCTGCGCGATGGCGAGCGTCAGATTTTTTAAATTCGTTTCCAGCGTTCCCTGGTTTGGGCAATAAATGCTCTCATATTTCCCGGCGAAAGCGGTACCAAAGTTATCTTCCAGCAAGCTGGAAGAACGTACGATGAGCGGTTGTTTTCCGATCTTGATCAACATCGTTTCCAGTTGATCCAGAATATCCGGCGGAAAAGTGCCGCTGCGAAAATCCTCTTCAATCTTCGGATACTCCGCTCGCATTTCGGCTTCGGTTTTATACTTTTGGTCGTTCCACTTCAACAGGTTGTTAATGGACATGAACGTGTAGAACTCGTCCGAACCCACATAGAATGATTCCGGCATGGAAAGACAGGGGAGCTCGCTCAGGTCGCGGTTGGTCCTCAATATATGCTGCGCCAGGATCAACCCGGCGGATTTTCCGCCAATGCGTCCGGCGCCGATCTTGCGGCGGCGGACCTCCGACAGGTCGTTGATACTGAGCCATTCCTTGGCAATATTTATGTAGCGGAGTTGATCGCTGATGAGGGTACGGATGAGCACCACCTTGGATTCCTCGAGGCGCGCCAGGTACCTGGCGCGGTCCGCCTCCGGCATATTTTCAATGGTCAATGCTTGTTCGAATACCAGGTCGATGGGTGCCAGCTCGGGGTTGATGGAAAGCAGCATATCGCGTGAAGAAATACCACGTTCCGAGAGCGTGTCTTTGATCATTTTTTCAAGCAGTTCGAAAGGCAGGTGGCGGCTGAAAAGCAAGTCGGTGAGATGGTCGCGCAGGATGGCTTTGCGGAGTTCCCACAGATCGGATGTCTCCTGTCCATAGGGATTGTTGATGCCCTCCAGCTTTTGCGATTGGATGGCATTATCGCGCACACGGCTTTCGAAGGCCTTGGGTTCGATGATGCCGCGCGAAAACAACTCCTCGCGCATGCGCCCGCGAATGCGGGCGGCCAATACCGGATACTGCATCAGGGTCAGTGTGGTGCGGAGCAGTTTTTCGGTGGTATCGGGAAGAAAATCCATGTTATCCATATTAATTTTTTCTAGAAATAATTAATTTTGCGGATACGATTTCCCCTCTCAGGGCGAGAGGGGAAAGGGGGTTGCGAATGCCAGTTTTTCAGCCGAGGTGCATGGGCATGATCACATGCACGTAATTTTCATCACCTACCGGTCGAATCACTCCCGGGCTGTT
>DAOUGM010000090.1:0-12986 GCA_034428895.1 Anaerolineaceae bacterium | reverse complement strand
TTCAACCCTCCAGGATTTTCTTGACCTGGGAACTGAAGCGCGTATGAATTATCCCGGCCGTCCCTCTGGCAATTGGGATTGGCGCTATCGACCCATAAACTTGACCGAAGAGTTGAGTCAACGCATCAAGGAATTAAATTATCTGTACAGTCGTTAAAAAGAAAACCTCTTGTAGTGTTACAAAAGGTCTTTTTTATCATCTGGTTCGATCTTTTTCCTTCGTGTGGCAATGAAAATTCCCGCCAGGATCAACGCACCTCCAACCACCTCAAGCACAGAGGGTACTTCCGCCAGGAAAAAGTACGCCAATATCACTGTGCCGACCGGTTCTCCGAGCAGCGCAATGGAAACGAATGCAGCCGAAAGATACTTTAATGCCCAGTTGAAAGCCGAATGCCCGATCAATTGCGGTACAACCGCCAGAGCCAATATCCAGACATAATTGATGGGGGAGTAACCGGAAATTTTGCTGCCGGTGATGATAACGATGATCATTAATACGAGTGCTGCAAAACCATATACCACAAAAGTATAAGTGGGCAGATCAACTGAATTTCTTACCCTCCGTCCGATCATTAAGTAACCTCCGGATAGAAACGCACCACCCAAAGCGAGCAGGTTACCCGCAAAATGTCTGCCGCTGAACATTCCTTCAAATCCCAAACAGGTAAGGTTTCCCTGAACGATCTGGCAGTTCCCGCTCAACCCCACGATCACGCTTCCACCCAGCGATATGACCAGTCCGAGAAACACCCAGCGGTTGATGCTTTCCTTGAGAAACACCGGTGAAAGGAGCGCCACCCATAGGGGTGCGGTGGTGACCAGTACCACCGAACTGGCAACCGTAGTGAATTCCAGTGAAGTGATCCATGTGGCGAAATGGAACCCCAGGAAGAGCCCTGCCAACCCCAGCAGCAGCCAGGTTTTTTTGTCGATTTGCTGTAATACATGGGACTTTCGACCCAGTACAAATGGAGCAAGAAATACTGTGGCCAGCGTCATCCTTCCTGCTGCGATGACGATCGAGGGTACCTCTACCTGGGCAAATCGAATGAATAGCGACGCCGTGGAGACCGACAGGATTCCAACCAAAAGCCCGGTGACAGGAGGAATGACAGGCTTGGAAGAACTCGATAATGAATTCACGGTATCAACTTTGGTTTTCTGGAGTTATGCTTGACAAAGAGTATCGGGATGGCTAGAATTTTATTGTAATCGAATTTACCTGTTCATTCATTACCAATATTAGGGGAGCTAATTATTTGGAGGAAATATGACATTCGAATTACCTTTGTTACATTATGCATATGATGCGCTTGAACCTGTCATTGACGCCGCAACGGTGGAGATCCATTATTCCAAGCATCATGCCACCTATCTAAAAAATCTTAATGCTGCTCTCGAGAAATTTCCTGAATTCTTCGATTGGAGCCTCCCGTCCATTTTAAGCAAATTGGACCAGATTCCGGAAGAGATTCGTACTGCTGTTCGTAACAACGGCGGTGGGGTATATAACCATAATCTTTACTGGGCGTCCATGGCACCGGGTCAGAGCGGTAAACCCGTTGGAAAATTGGCTGAGAAAATCGAAGACACATTTGGAAGTTTTGTGACCTTTAAAACAGAATTCGAGAAAGCAGGACTGGGTCGCTTTGGCAGCGGTTACGCCTGGCTAAGCGCGAAGAAGGATAAAGCGCTGGTGATCCATTCCACCGCCAATCAGGATTCTCCCCTGCAGGAACAATTGACCCCCCTTCTTGTCGTTGATGTTTGGGAACATGCCTATTACCTGAAATACCAGAACCGACGTGCCGAATACCTTGCAAATTGGTGGAATTTGGTTAACTGGGAAGAAGCAGAAAATCGCTTTCTTGCGTTAAAATAAGTCCAATCAACTTTAAACGGAGGATTCAATGACTCATGTAATTACCAGTTTATGTTTGCGTGATGGCGGCTGTGCTACCGTCTGCCCGGTCGAATGCATTGTCCCTGGGAAGCCGGAGGATAAATGGCCCTGGTTTTACATCGACGCGGATACCTGCATCGATTGCGGCGCCTGTGTCGCGGAATGTCCATTCGAAGCCATCTTCCCCCAGGACGAAGTTCCATCGGCTTACAAAGCCAAAGGTGGAGAAAAACTCTCCATGCCTGTGGGTACAGCAGGTTTTTCCGAAGTATATGATGGCAAGAATCACGACGGTGAGCCAGTTCATCTGGAAGGGACGCGCACATTGGCCGCCGGTGAAGTCGTTGATCTAACCCCGGCCATCGATACCAATGTCGATTTCTTCAAATCCGGTCCAGGCTACAACGCCAAATAATTATCCGTGCTGACAAAAAAAGAGGTTCTGAATCTCAGAACCTCTTTTTGGTTATTGACAACCTTTCGATAGATGTTCCTCAAACGTAACTGAGAAATCATGAAGTCCCGAATCATCACACTTCGCTCGGAAATAGAAATAAGGCGTCTGTTCAGGATAAGCCGCAGCCAGGATTGAAGGCAGATCGGGGTTGGAGATCGGAGCAGGTGGTAACCCGTATACCTGGTAGGTATTAAACGGGGATTGAACTCGGAGGTCGTCCGCGGTTAAAGGTGTCTTCCACCAATCTCCCCATGCATCGGAATATCCAAGTGAATATTGCACGGTTGGATCTGTCTCGAGTTTCATATGATTTGCCAACCGGTTATAAAATACCGACGCGATCTTCGCCCGTTCCTGGTCTTCGAACGTCTCCCTTTGAATGATCGATGCCAGGGTGATTCCCTCATAAAGAGATAATCCTTGATTTTCAAATGCAGTGGGTATTTCGCTGCCAACACTGGATTGGAAGCGATCGATAAAGGTCAAGATTAAACCTTCAGGTGAAATCTTGCGGTCGATCTCATAATCCCCGGGGAAGAGAAACCCTTCTGCGGACGGGAAACTGGAAACGAGAGATGGCGTGGTCATCAACGTGGGATCCCTCACCAGCCTGAGAAAGTCATCCGGTGAGACTTCAATTCCCGATGTTGGCAGCGCGGCGGCGATCTCTTCAGCCCTCCAACCAGGGTAAATGTAAAAAGAGACGACCGGCGAATAGGTCGATTGGATGGCATTGGCGATTTCGATGCCGGTCATGGAGGCTGCTAATTTAAATTTTCCTGCCTTGATCCTGGAGTCCAACCCGGTATAGATCAGGTAAGCCCGGAAATCCCTGGCGTCAGCGATCAATCCTTGGGCTTCCAGCCGGGTGGCAACGCTGTTGACAGACTCGCCGCTCTGGATTTCGAATTCAACCTCTGCCGGTTGTGCAGATACCGGATGGATCAGATCGTTCCGTCCAAGCAGAACCTGAGAACTATAGTTCCACCGGGTGAAACCGGTAAGAGATGGTGCGGGGCTGCCGAATGCCGCCTCTGCCAGTAAAGGGATTGCCAGCCAAACAATAACCAGCCCCAGTATTACGAACGCCACCACCAGTATACCCCCGGCACAACTTTGATTCCTTTGCCGCCTCATTCCAGTCCCTGCTCCTTCATTGCATCCAAATAATCCTGTAAAATGACTGCCGCAGCGAGATCATCCATGTGCCCGATGCGTTTTTTCTTCTTGGCGCCTGAATCGATGCGGGCACGTCTGGCCATCTTGGTGCTGTTGCTTTCATCCCAAAGCACGATTGGAATGGAACATATCATCCCCAGCTGACCGGCAAATTTTTGCGCATGGAGCGCCTGGCGGGTTGTTTCCCCATCTGCACCCAGTGCCTGGCCAATGACGATCAAATCGACCTCGTGTTCGATCGCGAGTTGGGCAACCCGCTTGCAGTCTTCGATCATCTGAACGTGAGGGAGGACGGTCAAGGGAGCCGCAATTGTCCCCGTTGGGTCGCTGAGTGCAATCCCTATGCGTTTCTCACCGGTGTCAACCGCCAGTACTCTTCCGCTCATGGATTGAATACCTCTTGGAATATGATTCTTCCTGGCAAATACGGCATTCGTCGCCAAAATCGAGGTGTAATTTCAACATCCATTGATTGAATGTTTGGAAATTGCCTGCCGATAATTCTAACCGCTTCATTGATAGGTTTGCCTTTGATCAGCCTTCGCGCGTTGTCCTGATCCCAGTTATCAGCGATCCACCTGGTTCCCCTGACCTGCCATTTGTATGTATTCTCACCAGATGGAGCAGGTTTTGAAACTTCTTCAATCGAGGGCTCTTCTTCAACCGTATGCACTGTCTTCAGCATGCTTGAATCGAAGATTTGATTCATCAAGTCAGATACATCCTGGGGATCGTAGGTGATCACGCTGTACTGTACCTTAATCGTCAATGTAAGGGTATCCGAAGGCTCTCCGACCGGGTTGGATTGAATTTCGGAAATGATATCGTCCAGGTTGAGACTTTCGGAGATGGCGGTTTCACTTTCTGTTTGCTGGTTTTTCATCTCCTCGAGTGCCAATTTCTCTAGATCGGCTTTGATTTGTTCGCTTAGTTCTTGATAATCTTCTTCAGAGGGCGAAGGAACGGTCAATGCGCTGCCACCGCTAAAGGGTTCAGGATTCATGACTTCGATCATCGTTCTGTATACTCCCTCCACCACATTGACCTGACCGCTCTCCACGTTGCCATCAGTTCCAGGAAGCAGTGCTTCCGCCTCAATTTCAACGCTCGATGCGCCAGGAGCAAGTACCACCTGATTTTTCAATCCAAATCGAACAGGGTTCTCGCCACCAGTCGAAAAAATGACTCCGGCTGGAAGGATCACCTCGTTCGAGGTTAAATTCTTTGCATCGATTATGCCTGAAGCCTTGGTCTGTGGAAGGATCGCCGTACCTGTGCTGTTGGCAGTTTTTTCCATGGTTAGGGTAAATTTCTTTTCACCCGCAGGGATCAATCCCGTGACACTAACCTCTTTTATGTCAGTTGAGGCTGTAATATCGACCGTGAATTCCTGGGTTCGTGCAGCAGGAAATACTGTCACTTGAGCCGCCGGGAGGATATATCCTGTCATCAAAAATATTGCGGTGAGCGCTATTAAAAATATAATGGTCTTTAATACTGGGTTCATCTGATCGGATTGATCTTGTTCGCCGATCTCACTACGCTTGAGCAGGACCTGATCGATCCCTTTCGCTTGACCTATTTCACCCTCATTCAGGATTCCGCCTTTCCAACTGGCTTTTTCAGCCTGCGGGATTGAGCTGAATACCAGAAATCCCACCTCGTCGGCATTTTCAATGACTCGCCGGTCGCGTGTGACCAGTGCGATGCTGGCGCCGTGCGCCCTGGCGCTGCGTTGGATCAATCGAAGATCCAGGACTTCGGGAACATACTTTACTTTCTGAGGAAGCACAAGGATGATGCGTTGGGATTTGCTCCACGATATTTTGTCGCGGATCGAAGTCAGGTCGTCGTGTGCTTCCAGTTGAACGATGGCGGTCTTCATACATGGAATTATACATGAGGGTTGGATACATCCACGATCCATACGAATTGAAAAACGAAATGATGCGCGACTGAGGCTATAATTAACCCATACAAAGAGAGGATGAGATGCGTAAAATAATCCCCCTGGTCTTGTTGCTCAGTTTGATTCTCACGTCCTGCAACTTTCCGCTTTCCAGATCCACGCCGAATCCAGATCTGGTGGATACGATGGTGTCGGCAACCCTGAATGCCGTTTCAACCCCTACGGTCCAATTACCAACCACGTCCATACCCACTGTGGCATTGAATACCCTGGCACCGGCTGACACACCAACCATTACTCCCACTGCCACACCCCCGCCGGGAGATCCCAAACTGACATTGGGCGTCCCTGGATTTACTGATACATTTACCAATGGAACGGCATTTGGCCTGGTCACCCCTTATGAAGACGATGCGGTAATCATAAAAATTGAGAACGGCTCCATGCAATTTTCAAGTCTTCGCATCAATGGAGGAAAACGCTGGCGCCTGACCTCAAGGAACCCGAAGAATCTCTACCTGGAAGGCACGTTCAGGATCGTATCCTGCGCTGAGGATGACCAGTACGGGCTGGTATTTCGTTCTCCCACTTACGGAGATGGGATCGGTTACTATTTTGGGGTAACCTGCAGCGGCAAATACTCCCTCCAGGCATACGATGGAACAGATTCATTCAACATCGTTGGTTGGACAGCCGATTCCAACATTCTCTCGGGCAGCGGACAGGTAAACCGCCTGGGCGTGATGGCAGTGAACAATAGCATCAAACTATATGTAAACGGGAATTTGATCAAGGAATCTTCCGATTCCAGTATCGACAAACCAGGCTATGTCGGCGCCTATACCGCTGCTTATGATGATCCCGGTTTTACCGTACAAATGGAGGAAATCTCCCTCTGGTCGCTTCCATAATAGGTTTAATCATTGAACTCATCATTTCTTTCTCATCGCGATCAGGTAATCGCGCTTGCACGCCAAAAGATCGAACAAAAACCGGTATACATCGACACCGAAACCACAGGATTGAATCGATCTGATGAGATCGTTGAGATCTCCATCATCGATTATGATGGTTCCTTGCTACTTTCCAGGCTGGTCAAACCCAGCCAAGCCATTCCGCCAGACGTGGAAAGGATTCACGGCATATCGAACCAAATGGTGCAAACCACCCAGGCCTGGCCGATCTTGTGGCCGACCGTTCGCTATCATCTTTACGGCAGGCTGATCGCCGCTTACAACGCACCGTTTGACCAACGTATGATGGAACAATCCCATGCCCGTTATCGTCTACCGTGGCGCGAGACGCTGGAATTCCTGGATGTGTTGACCCTGTATTCTGAATATCGTGGGGAATGGAATCCGGCATACAATTCATACCGCGCCTTCAAACTGGAGGAAGCAGGTAAGTATTTCAACATTCCCCTTCCCAATGCCCACCGCTCCACCGCGGATGCTCTGCTTACGCGGGCAGTCTTGCATTCCATCGCGGGGATTCCCTATTGAACCCGCCGCCCCTGACCTCACCTTCGAAATCTGACCTGTCTTCTAACCAAATGGCAGTGGTCACATCGCCGCTTCAAGGGAGCCTGCTTCTCGATGGTGAAGCCGGTACCGGAAAATCCACTGCTGGAGCATATCGATTGCGCCATCTTGTTGAGCAGGGAGTGCCAGGCGATTCGATCCTTGTCCTGGTTCCCCAGCGCAGCCTGGCTTCACCGTATTTCGCTCAGATCCAGTCGCTTGATTTTCCTTCCGGCACGATGCCCTCGATCCTGACCTTTGGCGGTTTGGCACAGCGCATGGTCTCCCTCTTCTGGCCTGTGATTGCCAAAAATGCGGGCTTCAAATCTCCTTCCAAGCCGTGCAAGTTTCTCACCCTCGAAACGGCACAGTATTACCTTGCTACACTGGTCGATCCGTTGCTGCAGCAGGGTTACTTCGACAGCCTGACCATCGACCCCAACCGCCTGTACAGCCAGGTCATTGATAACCTGAATAAATCGGCGGTTGTTGGTTTTCCGCCTTCGGAGATCAGTTCCCGTCTGACCCGATCATGGTCAGGGAAGCCTTCCCAGGCAATCATCTACCAGCAAGGGCAGGAATGCGCCCTGCTCTTCCGTGATTTTTGTTACCAGAACAACCTGCTCGATTTTTCCTTGCAGTTATCGGTATTTGTTGAACACCTCTGGCCTTCATTAGTCTGCAAAAATTATTTGCAAACGGTCTACCGGCACCTGATCTACGACAATATCGAAGAAGACATTCCCATTGCACACGATCTGGTTGCCGATTGGCTGCCTGAATTTGAGACCTGCCTTTTGATTCGGGATTCCGGCGGCGGTTATCGCACCTTTCTCGGCGCCGATCCGCAAAGCAGCCAGCGTTTCTTCACGCTTTGCTCCAGCAAAACAAGTTTTTCAACCTCGCTGGTAAAGACACCTCCTCTGAACACTCTTGAATCCTCGCTCGGTGAAAGTTTGATCGATCATCGGCTGGTCAACCAGTATTACCAAAGCGATTCTCAAATTCCATTTTCGGTTCATTCATTTCGTTTTTACCCCGAGGTGCTGCAGTGGGTCACAACCGAGATCAAGAGTTTACTGGAGAACGATTCGGTTGCTCCTTCCGATATTGCTGTGTTGACCCCGTTCCTAAGCGATTCGCTGCGTTTTTCCTTTTCCGCATGGCTTGCTGAAGCAGGAATTCCTTTTTCATCCTATCGCCCCTCCCGCAGCCTCAGGGATGAACCCGCTGTCCAAACCGTACTGACCCTCGCCAAGCTCGCCAATCCGGGTTGGGAACTGCAACCGACTCAGCAGCAAGTGCGCACTGCGTTGATGGGATCGATCGCCGGTTGCGACCTGGTGCGGGCAGACTTGCTTGCAAAGATGCTCTACCGACCCTCTGTTGATCCCATCGAAAAATTAAAATCCTTCGATCCGGTCAATTCCGAAATGCAGGAGCGTATCACCTACACTATTGGAGAAAAATACGAGAAGTTGCGTACCTGGCTGTTGGAAAATCCCATGCAAAACAACGAAGTTCTCGATCATTGGATCAGCCACCTCTTTGGTGAGAGACTTTCTCAAACCGGTTTTGGTCTTCACGATGATTTCGATTCAGCCAATGCCATCTCGCACCTGATCGAATCCTGCCGCAAGTTCAGGCAGGTGTTTCAACCTGCAGATGAAGTTTATCCGTCAGGATCGGCGCGTGAATATATCCGCGTTCTGGAGCAGGGCATCCTGGCCGCGCAATCCCTCACCACCTGGACGGAACGTTCCCAATCCAACGCGGTGTTCCTTTCCCCTGCCTTCTCATTCCTCATGACCAACCGCCCGGTAAAGTACCAATTCTGGATCGATATCGGGTCCCAGGGTTGGTGGAGCCGCCTTGACCAACCCTTAACCCAGCCGTTCGTTCTGAACCGCAATTGGCCGTCTGACAAATTGTGGACGGACGTGGAAGAGGTTTCCAACAACCAGCAAACGCTGGCGCGTATCACTTCCGGACTCATCAGGCGCTGCAGCTCTCACATTTACATGTGCACCCTCGGATACAACGAGCAGGGTCTGGAGGAACGCGGAGCCCTGTTAATGGCGCTGCAGAATCTCCTGCGCCAGATCAAGCAGGTCCAGGAGGCGGAAAATGTTTAAACCGCGCCTCAACCAGGTCGAGATCCTTGAATATGAAGGCGGAAAGATGGGAATTTCCGCTGTTCCGGGAAGCGGAAAAACGCACACGCTTTCCGCTTTGGCTGCCCAACTCATCTTGCGCGGGAAGATCGGCAATGAGCAGGAGATCCTCATCGTCACGCTCGTCAATTCCGCCGTCGACAATTTCTCCTCGCGTATCTCGGGTTTTATGCGCGAGGCCGGTCTGCTCGAAAATGTCGGCTATCGCGTTCGAACGCTGCACGGCCTGGCGCATGACATCGTACGTGAGCGTCCGGACCTGGTGCAGGTCTCCAATCAGTTTTCCATCATCGATGAAACCGAATCTTTCAGGATGATCGATCAAATCTCCACCGAATACAGCAGGGTCCACCCCGAGGTGGAGGATTTCCTCATGAAACCGGATGTAGATCGGGCGAAAGCTCACCGTTCGAAAAACGGTTGGGACGATCTGATCACCACCCTCAATCAGAATTTCATCAGTCAGGCCAAGGATCTGGACATTGAGCCGCAAGAAATTTCAGACAGGATGCAGAAGCATAAATATGACGATATACTGCTGGATATGGCAAACGAAGTGTATGCCCAGTATCAACGGGGACTGAAATACCGTAATGCGCTCGATTTCTCCGACTTGATCCGCCTTGCATACCGCGCATTGAACGCTGATCCGCGCTTTCTCGAAAGGCTGCGTTTCAGATGGCCGTACATCCTCGAAGACGAAGCCCAGGATTCATCGCGTACCCAGGAGAAAATTCTGCGTCTCCTGGCCGGTCCCGAAGGCAATTGGGTTCGGGTGGGAGATCCCAACCAGGCGATCTACGAAACCTTCACTACCGCCAATCCAAAATATTTGCGCCGGTTTCTCAAGGAACCTGCTGTCACGGCACGCAGTCTGCCCCATTCGGGTCGTTCGAGCCGCAGCATCATCAACCTTGCCAACGCGCTCATCGAGTGGACGCGCGAAAGTCATCCCGTCCCGGATCTGCGATCTGCCCTTGATCTTCCATTGATCCAGCCTACGCCTCTGGGTGATCCGCAGCCCAATCCACCGGATATCCCGAACGCGATTTTCATAAAGGACACAAAATCAACTTCGGAGGAAGAAATCCGCACCGTGGTTGCATCAATTCAACGCTTTCTCGACTGCAAAGAAAATCAGCAAAAGACGATCGCGGTGCTTTGTCCCATCGGCGTGCACGGCGAAAAAGTGACTGAAGCGCTGCTGAACGCTGACCTTCAAGTGGTTGAATTATTGAAAAGCAGCCAATCCACACGCAAGACTGCCCGCGTTCTGGAAAAGATCCTGATCGCGCTGGCAAATCCATCCGATGCAAAACATTACGCCCAGGCCTTTTCCACCTTCATGACCACGGATGAAACAAGGGATGAGGAAAAGAAAACCATCCAATTCCTTGCCTCCGCGATTCGTAAATGCAGGAATCTGGAGGATTTTTTCTATCCCGCGCCCGGATCGGCATGGCAAAGTTCGATTGGTATCGAAAACCTGCCGGAAGTAACGGTCAAACCCTTGGACATCTTTCGCGCGCAAACCATTCGCTGGCAGCAGGCAACCATTCTCCCCATCGATCAGCTTCTTCTGACCATCGCCAAGGACCTCTTTACCAGCCCGGCCGAACTTGCGCTTGGACATAAGCTTGCACTGCTCCTCGAATTCAGCGCACAGCTTCACCCGGAATTTGAACTGGCGAATTACGCGCTGGAACTCGCCGACATCTCAGGAAACGCCCGCAAGTTCTCAGGCTTCAGCGACGACGATACCCGCTTCGACCCGGACCAGCACAAAGGCGAAGTGTTTGTATCCACCTTCCACAAAGCCAAGGGCATGGAATGGGATCGCGTCTACCTGCTTTCGGTCAATAATTACGATTTCCCATCCGCTCAACCGCAGGATAAATATATCGGCGAAAAGTGGTTCATCCGCGAAAATTTCGATCCCAATGCAGAATTGCTTGCCAGGCTTGAAGCGCTTGCGAATGAAGACGTTGCCCAATTATTACTTCCTCCCGGAGAGGCCACGCTGCAAGCACGCCTGGATTATTCCGCCGAAAGGTTGCGCTTGCTTTTTGTGGGCATAACCCGTGCCCGCGAGTCGCTGATGATTTCCTGGAACACCGGCAAAGGCGAAAATGAGATTGCCAAGCCGTTGAAAGCCCTGCATGCGATTTGGAAAGGAAATCATGAACCTTCCTGAACCATTCACCTTCAGCCAGAACAACCTGCAGGATTATGCAGATTGCCATTACCGTTTCCTGTTGCGGCATGTTCATCACCTGGAATGGCCAGCGGTGGAGAGTGAGCCGCTGCTCGAGCAGGAAGCGAGGATCGATCTTGGTTTTCAATTTCACCGCCTGGTGCAGCAATACTTCTGCGGGATCGACATCAAAATTCTGTCCGAATCGATCGAAGATCCTCTCCTTCAGGAGTGGTGGTCCACCTTCCTCATACTGGATCTTCAAGAGTTGCCCGGGGTAAAGTTCGCTGAAAAGATGCTTTCGGTGCCCTTCAAAGAACACAGGTTGGTTGCAAAATACGACCTCCTGGTGGTCGGAAATTCCGGTCAAGTCCTGATTTATGACTGGAAAACAACCACCTTCCAACCCAAACGTCAATCCTTGATCCACCGCATGCAATCTCGCGTATATCCCGCCCTGCTTATGCTGCAGCGGGAACGCATCTCCCCAATCGCTGTCTCATCCCCAGAGGATATCCGCATGACCTATTGGTTCCAGGCTTTTCCGGATACGCCGGTTGCATTCGATTATTCGCGCTCGCAATACGAACAGGATCTTCTCATTCTGGGGAATATGGTCGACGAAATCATTGCCAAAGAAGAGGTCGAATTTAATAAAACGGACGATGAGAGGAAATGCAAGTTCTGTCGGTATCGTTCCCTCTGCGAGCGCGGTGTAGAAGCAGGTACAACGCCGGAGGATGGCACTGAATTACCTCCTGAAAATCCCTTTGAATTCGATTTCGATGCACTGTAGAGTGACCCCATGAATAAGGTTCCCCATATCGAATTGAATTGGATTTCCCCGGCAGAAGTTCAGGTACCTGAGGACTTCAGAAAGCGGCTGGACGCTCCGGAAATCGTCTTGCAGACCCTCATCCGGCGCGGATTGAAGGATTACGATTCCGCGATTCGATTTATCGATCCTACCCGTTACATCCCTGCACCCGCATCCGATCTGCCCGACCTGAATAAGGGTGTCCAACGCCTTGCAGAAGCCGTACACTCCGGCAGTACGATCGGCGTTTGGGGAGATTTCGATGTAGACGGTCAAACTGCAACGTCGGTACTGGTCTCAGCATTGCGCCAGATTGGTGCAAACGTCAAATATCACATTCCGCTGCGTGTAACCGAATCCCACGGCATCAAACTGGATGCTTTGAAGGATTTCCTCGTTGAGGGCGTGAATGTACTGCTCACCTGTGATACCGGGATCACAGCCCACGAATCCATCAGCTATGCGCAATCTCGAGGGGTCGATGTCGTTGTCACCGACCACCACCTGCTGCCCGCAGTTCTGCCGCCTGCCTATGCCCTGATCAATCCTCGCAGGCTCAAACCTGGTCACCCGCTGGCCGCGCTTCCAGGCGTGGGGGTTGCATTCAAATTTGCCGAATCCCTTCTCTCACAATTCGGTGCCGCTGATTACTCAACATCACTTCACGACCTCGTCGCCCTCGGAGCCATTGCTGACCTGGCTGACCTGCTTGGGGACACCAGGTTCCTCGTTCAATCCGGTTTGTCAAATATCCGCAAATCCCCCCGCCCGGCGCTGCAGGCCATGCTTCAGGCAGCCGAAATCGACCGCGAACATTTCACCGAAGAGCA
>DAOUGM010000089.1:0-8209 GCA_034428895.1 Anaerolineaceae bacterium | reverse complement strand
CAGAGGCTGCACAAGGTTGATCCAATTGCCGCAGGTATCCTCGAAAATTGTGCTAATGATCTCGCCGGAATTCTGCGGCTCGCCCTGGAAGACCACTCCGCGCGCCAGCAGACGCCTGTACTCGGATTGGATATCCGCTGTGATGAATGCCGTAGCAGGGATACCCGCCTCGAATAATGCCTTTTGATAGGTGCGGGCTGGCGGAAAACCCAGCGGCTCGAGTACCAGTTCTGTCCCGGCAATTCCCTGGGGGGAGGTGACCGTCAGCCAGCGGGAATCACCAATGGGAATATCCGCCATCTTCTCGAAACCCAATACGGTGGTGTAAAAACGGAGGGCTTTTTCCTGGTCGTCCACCAGGATGCTAACAAATTTGATCTGCATGAAATCCTCCTTTGTCAACAAAAAAGACAATTATTGTCCAATTATGCCATAAAATATCCAATGGCAAATTCGGCTGCATGTATTAGGTGCCGGTGGGCGTAGGGATCTATGACCAAGCATCGATGGATTTGAGAGACAAAAATTGAAGGCTTTACCGACTGTCTTGCGAAACGAATTCTTTAGTCAAGGAGGAAAGGTTTCATCGATACCCATTGTTCCTTCCAAACAATTGGAACCAGGTTTTGCGTGAGTTCAGCCGGCATGTTACGGGAAAAAACCTCCCGCTGGTCAAGCGGCAGGTTGAACAGCATAAACGGGACCGTCAAGAAAGGCGGCAAGGCATATTTTTGGCCATACTCTGTAAACAACCCCACCAATCGTAACCGTTCCTCGACGGAGACCAAATCATCGGCTTTCGTGATGAATTCACTGGTTTCGACCCTGATGTGCGGGTGCCAAAGATCATTCATCCGCAGGAGTGAATCTTCAAGGGTGTGCAGCATGGCAGTGGGTTGATCCTCCTCGCGACCTTTCAACGATGACTCGATTTCGCTCAGTATGTGCACGATCACATGGTGAGTTTGAGTCAACGCGGTGAACGGCGCGTGGGGGATTTTCTCACGAAAGTACGGAAACGCCACCTCGTCTTCGGTGAGGTGATGGGCTTTCAATACGGCCGTGAGAGACTGCACGTAATTGAAATATCCGTCCGTTTTATTCCGGTCGATGAATCCCTGCTGTGAGAATATTTTAACGTTTTCGATCGAAACCTTCAGACCGCGCGTGATGATATCGTGAATATTTTGAAAACTTTCAGCAATATACGCTTCTGAGCCAATCATCATTACCGCCTCCTGTGATCGACCTGCAGTACCAGATTCAAACCTTGCACTGCCCCGCCGCCTGATTGGATGAATCCCAATCGCTCATCAACCAGAATGAGCTGATTTCAACACCCGCAATGCACGCAGGGTCACCCATTTGTTGGGTTGCTTTTTTGCGCCAAAATCCGCCCAGGTTTTTCCGCTGTAATCATATTCCAACTGCCAGCGGCCGTTTTCATCCTGCTTATCGCGGATCAACGCCAGCAATTCCGCCAGCCTGGGATTGCTGCCGCAGCCCAGACTGGTCAACGCCTCGGCAACTTGCAGCAGATCGGTGACGTAAAAAACCGGGAAACCAAATTTCCACCAATTGCCGCTGGGTTTGTCGTTGTAGCCGGAAGGAAATTCCGCCTTGACCAGGTCCACGCTGAAGAAAAAATCTATACCCTGACGGATGGCGCGTTCAACGAGGGGAGTGCGCCAGGATGCAGGCAGTTTACCAAACGCCAGCATCACCTTCGTTCCGCCCCAGGCGCAGGGCAGGTTGTTGTTTGCCCCACAGGCAAAACCAGGCGCGCACTTGCCGGCATAATATCGCAGGCTGGCATGACGCTCGCTCATCGGCGCAATCCCCTCGCCGGTGAGACTGCGCGCCATCCAATCGACAGCCTTTTCCAGGCGCGTGTCCTCAAATCCGAGTTCCAAAAGCGACCACAAAAGATTGCCTTGAAGACAATCGATGGTGCCGGAAGGCGAACCAGACATGGTGAACTGGCCGTATTCAGTGAGTGCACTCTCCAACAGATAATTGCAGGCCTGGTAAATGCGCTCATCCTCCTGAACCAGTGCGCCCAGTTGGGCAAGAAGAACGAGCGCCCACACGGTGGACTTGTATTTTGGCAGGTACCCTGGTCCAGGTGCGACCCAAAAACCCTTTGAATCCATGTTGTCCAACACGTCTGCAATTGGACCGCGATGGTGGGCGGCCTTGCGGGCGGATTGCAACTCCGCATCATCAGAAGGGAGATCCATCAAATCGCGCAGCGCCAGGTAGCGGACTGCGGGATTTTCAGTTTCCAGCAGCCAGGCAAGGGAATCACCGTTAAGTTGATTATTCCAGGTCATAGGCTCTTCTCCAAATAATGAGGAAACCATAGCGAAAATCAATCAAATTCAATCTTGATTATAACGACGATGAATCGCCAAACCAATACAAGGTGCAAGATCAATTAACCGCAGGTTTGGATGACGTCCTCAGTGAAATTTGTGCTACCGAACAAAATTCCGGCACCAGGATGGATAAGCGTGCTATGATGATTGGAGACATTTTGAGTTTTAGGGCAATGTAATGACAACTGAGAAGCTGGTTCGAAAGATCGAAGAAAGACTACAGTTCGATGAACAGGCAGAGATCAAACGCATCTGTGACTTCATACAAAGTGAAGTGAAACGGCGCGGAGTGCGCGGAGTGGTCATTGGATTGAGCGGCGGTTTGGATTCGACAACCTGCGCCTATCTATGCACGCGCAGCCTTCAAGCGCATCAAATTCATCTCTTTAGCCTGCCTGAGCGCGACAGCAACCCGGCAATCCTCAACAATGCTCACCTGGTTGCCCGGACCCTGAACCTTCCTTTGGTGGTGAGAGACCTTACCGGGCAGTTTGAAGGGTTGGGAATCTATGAGCAGGTGCCGCGTGAACTGGCCGAAAACCGTCCGCTGCTGGAGCGGTCGATCGATATCCTGGGAAAGTTCAGCGCCACTCCTGCGCTTTATCCGTGGGCGCAGTCGTACGCTTTCGAGCGGCGGAAGGGGCTGCTGGCGGAAGTGCTGCGCCGCCGGTTATGGACTTATGCTGGAAAAACGCAATCCTTTATCCATGGAAAGGTTCGATCACGAATGCTGGTGCTCTCGTTTGAAGCCATGAAGTTGGATTGCCTGCTGGTCTGCACTACCGACCGATCAGAAATGTCCGTCGGTTTTTATGACCCGCATGGAGACGGCGTGGGGGATATTGCGCCGCTGTGTCATTTATTCAAGACCCAAATTCGCATATTGTCGCAGTCACTGGGGATACCGGATGTTATCCTGGAGCAACCTTCCTCGGGCGACCTGGCGGCGGGACTGCCCAATGAAGCGGCCATTGGCATGCAATACGGACAACTTGACCGCGTACTGGCGGGTCTCTCCATGAATATGACGGATGAGGAAATCTCGGCGGGCTCAGGGGTGAAGCGGTCAATGGTCAAAGCCATTCGGGCAGCGTGCCGCGTGGCGGATGATCGCCGCAGCATGCCGGTGAAACTCAAGGGTGAGGATTAACGAATAGCGCTGATCTATTTTTTTCCTGGCGGGCGATAATCCACAGTTTTTTTGATCGCTTCGTCAACCTCTGTGGGGGAAAGCAGTGCCACGGTCTTCATTGTAAAAGATCCGCTCATATTCCCCGCCAGCGAAAAAGCCGTGACGCTGATGTTGTCCGGCAGATCGATGATGACGTAGAAATCGTTTTCGCCCAGTGAAAAGTAGAATGCCTCTACTGAGCCGCCGATACCTTTCAGCGCTTTGCGCACAGCATCAGCCCGTTTTGTTCCCCCTTCTGCCATCAATCCTTTGTATCCTTCCGCGGTGTACGATCCGTAATACAAATACTTGGGCATCCGACACCTCCAATATGCAAATCTCATTGGTGATGTATTCCGCAGTGAAGGTGAGCGCATATTCATTATACGAAGTTGAGGCGCATAATGATACTGTTAATGAAAAATGCTCCCTGGCGAGAGAGCATTAAAGCGAAAAAAACCAAATCTTAATGATCGTGCAGAATATATCAGCTGTTTGTCGCATCGTGCCTCTTGGATTGTTTATGCTCGTACATTGCCTTGTCGGCTTCGATCATCAGCTCTTCCAATGAGCAAGGATTTCGGGGATCGTAATGTGCAACGCCGTAACTGATCAAGATGGGATATTTTTGGTCACTTTTTGCGTTGAAATTTGTAAACTGTTTTTCGATTCGGGCAAGCATCTTTTCTGCACTCCCGCTTTCGATCTCGATACCCAGTGCTATGAACTCATCACCACCGAAGCGCGCGAGGATGTCGGATGACCGGAGGTTGGTACGCAGCAGATCGGCGGTTTTGACCAGGGTTCGATCACCTTCCGCATGTCCATAGGTGTCATTGATCATTTTCATCGTGTCCAGGTCCAGATAGGCCAACGCTGCCCTGGAATTCATGCGGTCGACCATTTGCAGGAATTGCGAAGCAAGAATGTAAAAACCACGCCGGTTATATAAACCGGTCAACTCATCTACAAGCGAAAGTTCCATTAATTCCTGTTGGAGTTCTTTCAGCTCGGTGATATCGTGGAGAACCAGCAATTGACCGATATTTTTCTTTTTCTTATTACGCAGGGGAGTGATGTTTAAATCGAAAAACACGGTCTTCTCCCCTGAAACGTGCCTGATCTCGATCTTGCTTTCATCAGAAACCTTTTCGGTTAGAGATACCTGCCACTGGTCCTTCCAGATCGAAAAAATATCACTGGCTTTCTGACCCAGGGGTGGTTGAATCCACCCCATGACTTTTTTAGCCACAGGATTGGAATCCACCAGGCGGGTATGATGGTCCAGTACGAAAACAGCATCGCTCATTCTTTCAACAAGAGCTTCACGTGCTGCCGGGGAAATGCTGAACAAGCCATAACGGAATATTGCCAGACCCAACCATACTGCCCATAAGGGATAAACCAGGGCATTCAAGTCCAGGTAGTTTAAGGTAGGAAATGGTTGAAGGCCAAGCAGGTAGAGGATGTATACCAGAAGAAGAGACATGGCGCTGATGACGATCAGCGTTGTCTGCGTTCGGTAAAGAGGTAACGCATTGCTGCGTTTGATCAGCAAGAGGATAATGCCAACCGTTACCGGGACAACGGCGTAGACCGCCACCAGATATAAAGGACCTCGGGTAAAACCCAGCAGGGGGATCGAACCGCTGGTGTCCATCCAGGTGCTGCTGTATACCAGGTGGAAGGTATCATCGGTAAATTTGGCGACGAGTAAAATGGTGGGAATGACAAACAAAAGAAGGATGGTTTTCCAGTTGATCCCTTGATCTCTTCCAGTGTAATGAAGGACAAAGATCAGAAAAAGGGTTGGGAAGGAAAAAATCCCCAAATACTCGATCTTGTTCCAGAAGAGCATGGTGGATAAATCGAGACTGGCGAGTTCCATGCTGTAACCCAACACGTACACGGTCATGGAGGCCATAAAAACGGCAAACGTGTGTGAACCGCGGGTGGCGCGGTTGCGCCAGGCGTAAATGGCGAAGAAAGCGGACATCATCCCGAATATAAATACCAGGAATGAGAGAGGATTGAGCCGCATGGCGAGGGAGGTAGCCATATCAATTATCCTTAAACGCAAAAAATAACATCCCTGAACAAGCGAGAGAAGATCAGGAATTTGTGAAGGAATTTTTAATTGTGAATGTATTTTTGTTAGTTCGCTGTTAACAAAATAGAATGAATAAATTATACCAATAGAATGTTCAAATCCTGAACTTACAGATTCGATATTTACTTTTACAAGATCAAATTTTGTTTATCAGCATCATCAACAATTAATGGTCACCATTGATCAGAAGAAGAGTTGCACCTATCATGATCACAGGCTGCGCACCGACCAGTTGGCGAAGTTCGCGTATATAATTCATATTCCTCGGTAATTTTTTCATTCTTCGAAATAAACGAAGGTGTGTCTTTTAATGATCTTTCCCTGTTTCAGGACGAAATTGGCCACGCCTCTTCGGATCACGCGCTTCACGCCGTTTTCGGTAACATGCCAATCCAGGTAAGCGGAAATCACGTCATCCCGCACAATCGCCGCCTTCACGTCGACGCCGATGGTGGGGTTTTGTGCGAACATATTGGTCAGGTACTCTTTGGAGTTTTGAATGTGGTCGATACCGGGGTCGCCGATATCATCATCGAAATAATCCGGATGCAGATAGGCGTCCAGCGCGTTCACGTTGCGTTTGCCGAACAGGTCGTTAAAATAGTTTCGAATGGTATCCAGCCCTTGCTGATCGTTCACTTGACCTCACTTAAATTATGGTTCCTGATGAAATTTTCAGGTTAAGCACCCCTGCAGGAATTATATGACAAATTTTCAGGAAGGAAGTCTGAGTGGATCTTTCTTGTAGACAATCTGAGGTAAAACACCAATCACTCCCAGAACATCCTTCATTATAATAAAAATATCCGCGCATCGATACTGCGGCCTTTTTGCGAAAAGGCAGCGTTGCAGGAAGATCAGCCTCTTTTTTCGAGGAGGAATGGAGCATTCCCTATGAAGAGTCCCGGCAAACTTGTTGTAGTGATCAGTTCGATCACTTTTTTTCTTCTCGTGTCAACCGGCTGCCGCGGATTGGCAGCGATCGAGCCGACAACCCCACCCACTTTAAGCGAAGTGGAACTCACGCCGGGAGATATCCCTCTTTCGCTGGTGCATGACAACCAGGAACGCACCTATGTGCTGCACATTCCTTCCGGGTGGGATGCCCGCCAACCAGCGCCGGTGGTACTCGCCTTTCATGGTATCGGGCAGGATGCAAGCGAGATTATGCGCATTAGCGAGCTCAACCAACAGGCGGATGAATCCGGTTTTGTGGTGGTATATGCGAACGGAACAGGGAAGTACAAATCCTGGAACGGGGGGAAATGCTGTGGCGAGGCGGCGAAATATGCTATCGACGATATCGGCTTTGTGCGCGACATCATTGCCAGCCTTTCAACGGTGATGAGAGTGGATGCCAAACGTATCTATATCACGGGTTTCTCGAACGGAGCGATTTTTGCATATAGGGCAGCCTGTGAACTTTCGGACCAGGTCGCGGCGGTGGCACCGGTGAGCGCAGTGCCGATCAAAGAAGATCTCGAAACCTGCGCGCCATCGCGCCCGATCGCGGTACTGCATTTCCACGGGACTGCCGATGACGCCAACCCCTATGACGGCGGTTTTACTCAGGCGGGCTATGAATTCGTTTCCGTCAGAGACACCATGGCTTTTTGGACTGCGCAGAATGATTGCCCGGCTCAGCCAGTTACGGAAGAAACCGGTAGCATCCGGCACGAAATCCATTCACCCTGTGCCGAGGGCAGCGCAGTGGAGTTGTATACCATAATTGGCGGAAAACACGCCTGGCCGGGAGGGGAAGCAGTCAGCCAGAAAATGGGCGAGCCAACGCGGGAAATCTCTGCCAGCCGTATCATGTGGGAGTTTTTTGCTGCGCACCCCATGCCCTAGCATTCAACAAGCAGCAAGAGTGACCTGTTTTGCGGCGGAATTAATCAGAGGATCAACGAGATACCTGATGACAAAGCTGTAAGCACCCTACAGGGATTTTCCAAACGGGCAAACTGCTGCTGCCCAATACCTTATGAAATTCATTAAGGATCCCATGCTGTGGTGAGATTGATCTTTCAGGCTGCCTATTTTTTTGTATAGGGACTTATACGATACAACGCTCGTTCAACGGTGGGAAGAATGGCGTGTGCAGGGAATTCCCATTGAACCCGAAAGTAGAGAGATTGCAGGAAATTCTTGATATTTGAACGTAGGATCATCTTCTGCGGATGGACGGTTACCGCCAGGACTGATTCTGACAGGCTGCGGATCCATTCTTCGATTTCCTCATTCGAGAGAAGCTGCCTGCCGAGAACGGCAAGGATCACCGTCGCGAAGCGGTCATCCTCGCCCCAGCAGTAGGCCCAATCCTGCCGGGAGAGCATGGAAGCAACGGTAAGCAGGATTTCCCTGAGGTCGGAAGCGTCCATTTCACCGCAACGCGCCAGGTCGTCCAAAGCATCTGCATAATGCGCGGCGGAATGCGCCCAGCCTTTCACTTCCACAAATCCACGGTGATCCTTTTCTTCTTTTTCATAACGCAGCAGGGCATCCTTGATGCGATAAATCTCTTCCTTTGAGAGGAACGGCTGCGAGCGG
>DAOUGM010000088.1:0-10145 GCA_034428895.1 Anaerolineaceae bacterium | reverse complement strand
AACTTTGCAATACAAAGTAAATGCACAGGAATGAGAAGAGGTGACATGAAAACTCAATTGGATCTTAAAGCAATCGAAAAAAGGGCATTCCGCTCGACCTATCAGGATGGATTGTGGGATATCTATTTCGGCTTGATCGTGGTCTTCATGGCGCTCTTTCTTTATCGACCGCAATCCGGATACAGGCCATCGAATATTTTCCTCATGATGGCATGTTTCCTCGTTTCCTATGGACTGTTCTTTGCCGGCAAGAAATGGATCACGCTTCCACGCATTGGCGCTGCCAAATTTGGCGAGGTTCGAAAACGCAAAAATCGCACCTTGGGTATTGTGCTGGGTGCGTTCGTTCTCCTCCAGGTGGTATTGGTCGTGATCACCGCTGTGGGTGCCTTTGACCCCACCTTTGGCGGAAAAATTGGGCGGCTGCTTGGAGCAAAGGATCCCGGACTCCTGGTGGTGGCTTCCATTGCCAGCCTCATGGTGGGCGGCGGAATGATGGCGATCGTGTCCTTTACAGAATTTCTGCGCGGGTATTACATTACGGTGCTCATGGCGGCAGCCGTCTTTGTGATGGTCCTCTACAACAAACCCCTCGTACCGATCCTTATCGGCGCCTTGATCGTAATTTCCGGCGTGATCATTTTGATGCGCTTCATCCGGCAGCATCCCGTTCCGCGTGAGGAGGAACCCCATGAGTGATTCAACAGCATCCGCGCAATTCCTGCAGATTGCAGAGATCGACCGCGTGCTGCACGAACCCTCACGCTTGGGCATTGTGGCTCTGCTTTACATGCTGGATAGTGCGGATTTCATCTTCGTCATGAACCAGACGGGCATGACCTGGGGCAACCTCTCCTCTCATTTGAGCAAACTGGAAGAGGCTGGATACCTCGAAATTGAGAAGGCCTTCAAGGGCAAACGCCCCACCACCAACCTGCGCCTCACGCCTGCCGGGCGCGAGTCTTTCAAGGAATATGTGCAACGCATGCGCAAACTCTTCACAGACTTGCCTGTGTAGGAAAAGGATTAGATCCTATCTTCCAGCCTTAGATAATTTGAGCGCACCGGCATCCCGCACAGGATGCCGGTGTCTTTACCTGCCGTAAAAAATCCGTAAAAATGTTTTACGGATCTGTAATGTCAATTTCATTCACCTTACGAAAAGATCGATAACAGATTGGTTATATCTTTTTACAATGGATTTAAATCCATATTTACAAATTATTGAACAGGGAGAATTCAGATGCTCAAGAAAATATTACCGTTGATCGCGCTCCTTTTTTTCACCATGGCCTGTTCTCTGACGAATAAACTGGCTTCCAAACCTGAACCGGTGGTGATCGTTGTGACGGCGACGCCCGCGCCGGTTGTGGAGAGTGCTGCCCCTGCGGAGGTTGTGACCGAGTCAGCAACGGTAACCGATACCATCTCGGAACCGCTTGCCGCCTCGCTCTCCCTGCTTGCCGGACCCATCGAGGAAACTCTTGTCCGCAACGACTCGAACCTTGTTGCGCAATATTGCGCGAACCTGAATGTGAAGAATTTCGCTTCCAGGGTGACTTTCACCAACCTGCCGGCATTCGATACCGGCAAGAATTCATTCGCGCTTTTCTTCCGCTCGACCGGCAGTGACGACCAGTACCGCCTCATCATTTACAACACCGGCTGGGAGTTTTACAACGTTCGCAATGCGGATCATGTCCTTGTCAACACCGGTCAATTGGCAATGACCTGGGATGTCCACGGCGACAACACGCTCGAGGTGTATGCCGCCGGTGACGCCGGCTACTTTTACCTGAACGGCTACCGCATCTTCACCCTCAATCTCAAGGATCGCGACTATCCGGGAGACGTGTGCGTTGTCACCAGCGTTTACACTAGCGATACCTACGGCGTGGTCAGTGAATTCAAGGATTTCGAGGTCTGGGAACTCACCCCGCAATAAATTGACAATTTTCATCTGGCATCACTGACATCGTTTTCTGTAACAATATCCACTCCACTGTGTTCGATTTGCACGGTGGGGTGGTTTGCTGATCAATTCGACGTGTTGCGTGATGGACAATATGCAGAATATCTTTCATATTTTCAAATTGATTTCTGTTGACTGAACACATTCCTGTTTCATCGCTCCGCCAGGCTGGAGCAGGAATGGGCAATATTGTGAACTACAGAGTAACAAATCAAATTTTAAAATGTTGTTCTGTGGGTTTGAATCCCACCAACGATCATGCATTTCCCATGGTAAGGAAGTTGTCTATTCTCAGTGTGAGGTAGGGGAGGTTCATGAACCTCTCCGAAGATGAATTATTTGCTCGGAATGGCCCCCATCCCCGCGATCGCCCCCGTGCTGAAGGCGAACTGTAAATTGTATCCCCCGCAAGGCCCTACCACGTCCAGCGTCTCGCCCGCCAGCAGCAGGTTGGGCACCACCCGCGAGCGCATGGTCGCGGGGTCCACCTCGCTCACCGGCACGCCTCCCGCGCTCACCTGGCAGTACTCGAACCCGCGCACCCCCGTAACTTTGAAGGGCAGGGCGGTGAGCAGTGCGAACAACTTTTCCAGTTCTGCATCCGAAACCTCGTTCACCTTTGCATGGATTGTTAGCCCCGCCATGGGCAGCACCGCCATGGCGAGTTTGGGTGGCAGCGCAGCGCCCAAAAGGATGGTCAAGAGTGTGGAAGTGTACCGCTTTTCACGCACCAGGCTGCGCAGCGCGGTTTCGCTGGCAAACAACGGGTTCAGCGCCAGGTGCAGCCGTGCATCCGGGCGCGTGGAGATGTGGTGGCTGAGGTCCATCACCGCCGGACCGTTCAATCCCCAAGAGGTAAAGATCAGGTTGCCGGTGGTCTCAGCCAGCAGTTCCTGATCTTCGTAGAGTTTGACGTTGGCGTCCAGGCGCACCCCCTGCAGCCTGGAGTAAGCGCTCATCTCGCAGGTGACCGGCGCCAGCGCCGGCACCACCGGGTGGATGGTGTGTCCCAGCTCTTTAAGCATGGGGAAAAGCTGGCCGCGCGATCCCAGGGTGGGGTAGGCGGCGCCGCCGGCAGCCACCAGCAGAGTTTCACATTCCACCGCGCGCTGGGTTTTAAAACCGATCTCGAATCCATGCCCTGCATTGCGTATGGACGTAACTTTGTGATCCAATAGCAGGCTCACATCCGCCTGTTCCAGTGCCGCGGCGAATGCGTCCACCACGGTCTGCGCGGATTCCGACAGCGGGTAGCACCAGCCGTCGATCGTGGCGCAGGTGAGAATGCCCACCGACTCCAGGAAATCCAGCAGCTCGGCATACCCGAAACGCGAGAGCACCTGCTGGATCCATTGCCCGTCTTCGCAGGTGTAGCTTTCGGCTTTGGCGTTCTGGTTCGACAGGTTGCAGCGTCCGGCGCCGGTCACCAGCAGTTTGCGCCCCACGCTGGCATTGCCCTCGATGAGGGTCACCTTCGCTCCCGCGCGTGCCGCGAACAAGGCCGCCGTCATCCCTGCCGGTCCCGCACCGATGATGGTTAATTCCTTTGCCATGCATTTATTGTAATGGCGGTGTCCGTCAACGGCAAGCGGTTTTATTTTCTGCTCAACACTTCCATCCCGTTTGTTTTTTAATTATGATGTAGTAAATATAATATTCTTTGGATATCTAATAACGATGTATAATAATGATGTAATGAAAAATCAAAATTACTACCGCACCCAGGTTCTTCTTGAACCCCGGCAGTACGAACAACTGACTGCGCTGGCAGAGGCGGAAGGCATCAGTCTTTCGGCGCTGCTGCGGCGCATCGTCTCTCAAGCCCTCGAGACGCACCGCCGGCAGGAAATGTCGCGCGCGGCCGAAAAATTGATGGGCGACTATTACTCCGACGGCGAGCTGGTGGGCTACTCCTCGCTCGATGGCGATCCTTTCATCGGACGGACCTGACGTAAATGAACCGCGGTGAAGTCTGGCTCATGGACCTCAATCCCGCTGTCGCAGGGCACCCTGCGATGGAGCGGCTGCCTGGCGCAGAAAACGCGCGCCTGGTGGTGATCATATCCAGCAATGCGCTGGCTTTGCTCCCCTTGCGCATCATTGTTCCCTTGACTGCCTGGAAAACCGACTTTTCCTCCGCGCCCTGGCTGGTGCGCGTGCCGCCCGTGCTCAACAGCGGGCTGGAACAGATCATGGCCGCGGATGCCTTGCAGGTGCGTTCCGTTGCCGCCTCGCGCCTCAAGCAGCGGCTGGGTAGCTTGCCGGAAAAAATCGTTGCGGAGATTTCCCGGGCAGTTTCAAACGTCATGCAAACTTGATTCAATAAATATTAATCAGGAATTAATTCACCTTTTTTGACTGGTGGGCGGAGAACGGGGTACAATCAAATTCTGGAAGACAACTGGATAGGGTGATGCATGGTTCCCGGGGGGTGCAACTTCGCTGAGTGGCATCGAAGAAAGGCAGAGAGTTTCATGTTATTTGGCGAATGGATCAGGTATTCTGCTTTCTGGGTGTTGGATTTTCTTCGGGGCTCAAAGGTACGTCGCCATCTGCTGGACATTAAGCACATCATGGAATTTGCTGGTGATCCGGCAGTTCTGACCATTCGGCAAAAATACCTGGAAAACATTTTGCAATATGCAGCAGGAATCGTTCCCTTCTATCAAAAATATCAGGGTTATTCTTCATTAAAATCCTTTCCCGTGATCGATAAGTCCATTATTCGCGAAAACTTTAATGACTTCCAGTCTCCCGAATATCGGAATGCCGTAGTTCACAATATGCATACCAGTGGATCCACTGGAACCCCCTTCCTTGTTCGCCAGGATGCCAACAAGAGAAACCGCGTTTATGCCGAAATGATCTACTTTTGGGGAAAAGGCGGGTACAAGGTTGGAATCAGGTACCTGTTTCTCAGAATTTGGACTTCGATAAATCGAAAAAACCGGTTATCCGCCTGGGCGCGAAACATTGTCATGTGGAACATTCTTCGCCTGGATGATGAGAACATGGAAAACATCAGCAGACTCTTGAAATCAGACCGAAGGATCAAGATTATTCTGGGTTATGCAGGTACTTTGGAGAACCTGGCGAATTATCTTCTTTCCTGTGGAGAAACTCCAGAAAATTATCATATAAAACATGTTTTATCCGGTGCCGAGGTATTGACGGAATCTGCGCGCGATAAAATTCAAAAAGTGTTCGGCTGTCCTGTGATTTCGGTTTATTCCAACCAGGAGAATGGACTGATCGCGCAGGAATGCATCGAGCATCTGGAGTTTCATCTCAATAACGCTTCTTATCATGTCGAGTTGCTGAAATTCGATTGCGACGAGCCAGTGGAAGATGGCGAAGCGGGCCGGATTGTGTTGACCGATTTGTTCAACCATGCCATGCCTCTCATTCGATATGATACAGGAGATATCGGCATTTGGAAAAAGACGGCTGACTGCGGTTGGAATACACAGGCACTGTCATCGATCGAAGGCGGAATGGTGGATTATATTTGCGATACTTCCGGCAAACGTATTTCTCCTCACTTTATCAGTGTGGTCATGTGGCCTTACAACCGGCTGAAGCAATTTCAGTTCATCCAAAAAGGCGCGCAAAAGTATACCCTTATATTGAACGGCAGTCGTGGTCAATATGAAGATGTAATGTTTGTCGACATCTTTACTCAGGTCTTGGGAAAGAACGCTGAAATTACAGTGGAACATGTCGACGAGATACCTGTGTTGAATTCAGGAAAACGGAAGATCGTTGTTTCAAAGTATAAAAAATGTGTGCCCGACCAAACGGGCAAAGAGGGATCGAATGGACGGTGAATGGGTCAGACGGGCGGGGTTTTGGACCGTGGACTTTCTCAGGGGTTCCGCAGTCCGCAAGCATTACCTTGATGTAAAGAATATTATGCAAAACGCGGACAGCCCACTTTCCGCGCGAACTCGCGCGCAGCACCTGGAACGCATGCTGCGTTACGCGGTGGATAACGTTCCCTATTACCGCCAGTTCAAAGGCTTCACCTCGCTAACCTCGTTCCCGGTCATCAACAAGGGCATCATGAAGGCAGCCTACGCCGACTTTCAGTCGCCGGGGTACACAGGCGAAAAACTTGTCCGCCTGCACTCCAGCGGTTCGACCGGCATGCCGTTCTTTGTCAGCCAGGACCGCAACAAACGCAACCGTGTCTACGCCGAGATGCTGTACTTCTGGGGCAAAGCCGGCTACCGCATCGGAATGCGCTATGTCTTCTTCCGCCTCTGGTCGGAGGATAACCGCAAAAGCCGGCTCACTGCCTGGGCGCGCAACCTGGTCATGTGGGATATCCAGCAGCTGGACGAGGGGAACCTGGCAAACATCAGGTCCATGCTGCGCTCCGATCGACGGATTCGCATGCTCATCGGTTACGCCAGCACCCTGGAGACACTGGCAGACTACCTGGAGTCCTGCGGCGATACCCCCGATCACTTCCGCTACGACCTCATCCTTTCCGGGTCGGAGATCCTCACGGAGAGCGCCCGCGCCAGGATCCGGCAAGTCTTCGGCTGCCCGGTGGTTTCGGTGTATTCCAACCAGGAGAATGGCCTGCTGGCTGCCGAGTGCCCGCAGTGCAGGGAGTTTCACCTTAACGACGCCTCTTACCACATCGAGCTGCTCAAGTTCGATTCGGACCAGCCTGCAGCCGCGGGGGAGCTCGGGCGCATCGTGGTCACCGATCTGTTCAACCGCGCCATGCCCCTCATCCGCTACGACACGGGCGACGCCGCGGTGTTGAAACAGGGCACGGAGTGCGGCTGGCAGACGCGGGCCTTCGCTTCGCTCGAGGGCCGGGCGGTCGACATCATCTACGACACGCGCGGCAACCGCTTATCCCCCTTCGTTGTCGGGTTCACCATGTGGCCGTACGACAAGGTTAAACAATTTCAATTCATCCAGGAAGGCGCAAAACAGTACCGTCTCAAGGTGATCGGGGCGCGCGAACACTACAACGACTCCGTGTTCGAGGAGGAGTTTCGTAAGAAACTGGGCACCGACGCCGAGATCGCCATCGACCATGTCACCGAGATCGCGTCGTCGCCCTCCGGCAAGCGCCGGGTGGTGATCAACAATTACCGCAAGTGACTTCCGTAGAAAACCTAAAACCTCACCCAGGTGGAGGGGAGGAATTGCACCGCGACCACGCGGTAGGCGGGGGAGTATTCCCTGTTGTATACCTCTGAATGGTGTACTGCCGGGTATTCGCTTTCGCGCATGCGCTTAAAAAACTTCTCCAGCGCCTGCGGGTCGATTCCCTGCCCGCCGGATTGCGCCCAATGGAGCGCCTGGGCGGCATATTCCTCCAGCAGCGCCGGCGAGCCCATGTATTCCTCCGCAGTGAGCAGGAAGGCATTCAACACCACCAGCGGCGAGCGCTTCTGATGGAGCAGCGTCCGCAGGTGCAGGCGCGCGATCTTGCCTTCCGCGTGGATCGGTTCGATGAGCGGCTCGGAGTAGCCGGAGGTCAACCCCATCAGTTCGCGTTCGAGGGCGGATTGCGCGGCTTCGCGGCTGGGAACTGCGTGCTCGCTGCCCAGCGCCGCCTGGTGGATCAGCTTGTAAATGTCCTGCGCCTGCCACAGCGGGTAGCGCCCGGCGTGCCAGGTGAGGACTTCATGAATCGACGTGGTATCGGTCATCTTCGGTCAGTCGAAGCAGCATCTTCTCACGCGTGCGCTGCGTCATCTCCATTGCAATGATACCGCAGTTCATGCCGTGCCGCGTGCTTGGGGTTCCAACCTCCCGCCAAACGCGAAAAGCCAATTGGGTATACAATAAAGATGGACATCCCTTTTGCAGCGCATCAAATGCCACCTGCTTGATATTGATCCTCAGCCGGCAACGTCGGTTGTCCGGCGATGAACACTCATACGTGCCTATTATGTTCTTAAGAATGGATCGAGGGCTATTATGAAGCAAATCGTGACCAGGGTGCTCGGAGTGGGCAATCGCAACGCGGACGGCAGCTCCAGGCAGAAGATCCTGGAGAAATACGCCAAACGCGGACAGCCTGTCGTGCTCAGGCGCGTAGCTTCGGCGCAAGGCGACCAGAACAAGATCGAAGTCCTTTTGCACGATGAAGAGCATGACAGGCATTACCGTGTCGGCTTTTTGCCGGGGCGCGTCGGCGGCATGCTGGCCAAACACCTTGACGCCAGCGCGGAGGTCACCGCGGTGATCGCATCGCTGACCACGAACGAGGAAAGCGCACACACCGGGGTGAACCTCAAGATCACGTATTGACCCAATCCATCCACTCATAATTGCAATTCACATCGAACATCTCGTAGGGACGATTCTTTGCGTACAGGTAGGGGCGATTCACGAATCGCCCCTGCCATGGAACTGCTGGCTAACGACGCACAATTCGTACGAACCGCCCCTTCCGTTTGAATCTCCCCCCAATTTCTATTGTAAAATGGACATACATTCAACAAAGGGAAAAGACAATGAGAGCGAACCCACCCGGTAGGGACGATCCACATCGAACATCTCGTAGGGGCGATTCACGAATCGCCCCTACCATGGACCTGCGGACGAAAGACGCACAATTCGCACGAACCGCCCCTACCGCCTGAATCTCCCCCCAATTTCTATTGTAAAATGGACATACATTCAACAAAGGGGAAAGACAATGAGAGCGAACCTACCCGGTAGGGACGGTCCACATCGAACATCTCGTAGGGGCGATTCACGAATCGCCCCTGCCATGGACCTGCTGGCTAACGACGCACAATTCGTACGAATCGCCCCTACCATGGACCTGCTGGCTAACGACGCACAATTCGTACGAATCGCCCCTGCCATATGTATTGCCCCTACCATGGACCTGCGGGCTAACGACGCACAATTCGCACGAACCGCCCAAACTGTGACTTCCACAAGGAATACCAAAAATGAACCCTTCCTCACCCCGAATTAGGCGAAATAACACACTCCGATATCCCCAAGCCGATTATTCGGATCCTGGCGTGTACTTTATCACCACTTGCACCCGCGATCGTATCCCATTGTTCGGAAAAATCATCAACGACCAGATGCACTGCAACAAATTTGGGGCTACTGTTTGGGAGGTATGGAATACCCTTCCAAACCGGTTCCCGCAAATTGAACTTGATGCTGCCGTGGTAATGCCGGACCATTTTCATGGTTTGATCATCATTCATGAAAAAACCACTTCCCCCATGCTTTCATCTCCCTTGTATCGAGGTGAGTTTTACGACTTTCCGTTGGGTAGTTTATCCCGCCATCGCATGAGCCTGCCCCTGATAGTTGGCTATTTTAAAATGAACTCCGCCAAACGTATCAACCTGCTGCGCGGTACACACGGCATTGCGGTTTGGCAGCGCAATTATTACGATCAAATCCTCCGCAGCGATAAGGATTATGACGATCTTGTTGAATACATCCTGACGAACCCCCAGCGTTGGGGGAAGGATAATGATTAATAGGCGCAATTCACATCGAACATCCTCGTAGGGGGGATTCATGAATCGCCCCTACTTGCGAGAGGGATGAATCGCCCTTACTTTGGCAACTCTTTGGCAGGTCAAGGATCAATAAGCATCTATTATTCTTGGGAATGATCTGGCCCAGTGTACTTATGCTCTTTTGGTACATCACATTATTTGAGAAAAAATGCCCAAAACTCGTAGGGGCGATTCACATAGATCATCTCGTAGGGGCGATTCACGCGAACATCCTTGTAGGGGCGATTCATGAATCGCCCCTACTTGCTTTTCTTCTTCCGTGCCTTCCGTGATTTCCGTCGTCGTTTCGCTCGTGCCTTTCACATATTTTGTCGTTCTCCATTGCGCCCCCCTCTTGACAGCCATGTTATAATAAAATGATAGAACATAAATTCTACCTCCATCACAACCATTATGCCAGGAGCCTGTATGCCCGAAACCATCGTGTCAAAAACTCAAGAGGATTCTCCGCTTTCACCAGGGGTCCTGCGCGCGTCCAACCAATCAGGCGATTCGTTTTCCATTCGTTCCCACTTTTAAAACAAAAAACGAATCGCTTCCCATGTTTCTGCAGCATTTTTCATTGCAAAAGGCGATTTTTGTCAGTCCCCCATGCTGGCGCTTTCTGTGGGGGATGAATCGCCCCAACCATCGAGGACGCGCAA
>DAOUGM010000087.1:0-3457 GCA_034428895.1 Anaerolineaceae bacterium | reverse complement strand
CCCTTTGTGATATAGATCCATCCCCACTCCGTATCCACTAAACCTTTGGCATAACGGCGGTTCTTGATCGGCAGCAAGGGCGCGCCCAGGCCGGGAATGGTTACCTGGCCTCCATGAGTGTGACCGCTGAGCATGAACGAGACCTTGTTCTTCGGCACCTGCGGATCGTCAGCGAAATCGGGATTGTGTGAGAGCACAATACGCGGGGCAGCGGAAGCGGGCGGGGTGCCGGCGAACGCCTTTACCAGATCCTGTTCCCCCTCCCAGAGATCGCCGACACCGGCAAAGTTGATGCTGACGCCGTCGATGGTGATCAGTTCGCTCGAATTTTCCAGCAGCCGGATGTTGTATTCCTTCAGGTACTGCCTTGCGACATCCGCATCCACCCAGTGTTCGTGGTTGCCAAGGACAGTGATGGCTCCAAATTTGGCCTGCATCTTCGCCACCGCAGGAATGCTGGCGCTGAACAATCTTTTCGCCTCTGGCGAGTGAATGGCGGTGCCGTTCCTACGCGATTCCCTCCACGCATGGTAGAAAGACCCGGTTTTTTGCACACCCACAAAATCACCGGTATGAACGATGAGATCTGCATCCTGCGCATTGACCAAATCCACCACATCCTGCAGCTGGGACTGGGAGATCCATGTCCCCACGTGAATGTCGCTGACGTGGAGGATGCGGAATCCCTCGAACTGGGGTTTAAGACCGGGAATGGGAATTTTTTTGTGTGTGACTTCGATCCAGGATGGTTCCACCATAAATCCATATCCAGCCGTGACAAAGGGCAGAGCCGTTAATGTAACAAGAGAAAAGCGGAGAAAACCTCGCCTGGTGATCTTCATATGCCGGATTATAAAGGAAAACCACCTAAATTCTCCGTTAATTCGCCGTGATCTCTATCGATTCGATCGCATCACCGGTGAAGTCGGGATTTTGCATGGGATCGCGCAGGGTGAGATTGCTGACCACGTCCATGCCGCTGATGATTTGACCAAAAATGGTGTGTTTGCCGTTCAAATGTTCAGCGGGTCCGAAGGTGATGAAGAACTGGCTGCCGTTGGAGTCGGCGCCGGAATTCGCCATGGCAACCACCCCCGCTTTATCAAAGGTCAGGTCATTTTTTTCATCCGCAAAGGTGTATCCCGGTCCGCCGTACCCGGTGCCCGTGGGGTCACCCGTTTGCGCCATGAAATCCTTTAAGACCCGGTGGAAGGTGACGCCGTTGAAATATCCTTCGCGCGCCAAAAAGACAAAATTGTTGACCGTGACCGGCGCCTGGGCGGCAAAAAGCTCAATCACGAACTCTCCACCTGTGGCCATTTTTACCGTCGCCAGATACTGTTTGGAGGTATCGATGGTCATCACCGGCGGTGAAGAATATTGCTTGTAGGCAGCAGTTGGCGCAGGCGGTTCATTGCTTTGTTTTGCGAGATTTTGCTTGTACACGCCGATCACGACGGCTACGACCACCGCCACAAGAACAAATACCAGGATGACGGCTTTGGTATAGTTTTTATACTGCCTGGCGGAACCGCGTTTCACTTGCTTTTGAGAGGACTTTTTAGTTTTCTTCGATGGCATTGCAACCCTCGTGGATTCAGGATCGATGAAGGATCTCTTTTTCTACCTTGCCGATTTCCTCGATCAGGTCATTGACTTCCTGCTTGATCTCGGGAGATACGTTTGGCATGAACTGGACAAACTTGACCAGGTCGCGTGCCTGGCGCAAGATGTCCTTCACATTTGCCGCGTAGGTGAAGTCCATCCACCCCGTATCCGGAGGGAGCGGCAGGTCGCGTGCTTTTTGGATGAGGGCACGCGCTTTGATGATGCGTTCAGCAGTGGGTATCACTTTGGACATATAAAATCCTTCACAGGTTCATCAATTTATAGCATAGAAATGTGAAAAATATATCGAGAAACGAGGATTCTCAGCGATGACATTGACCGGGCAAGGATCACGACTGGCGGCGATGCCCAAGCCGGTCAGACGAAACGGCACAATGGTTGAGGGGTGCCTTGACGGGTGAAGACGATCTGCCACAGCTGCTGATTGCGCGCACGGAACGCCCCGGCGCTGGTGAGTAGATAATAGCGCCACATGCGGTGGAAGGGTTCGCCGTACTTTGCCCGCAGGTCCGACCAGCCCTTTTCAAAGTTGGCATGCCACGCCATCAACGTGGGGTCGTAATACGGACCGAAATTGTGCCAATCTTCCATGACGAAAAGGTCTTCCATTGCCCGGCCGATCTGACCGATCGAGGGCAGCATTCCGTTGGGAAAGATATACCTGTCCGTCCAGGGCTCGCCGGAAGTGATGCTCCTGTTTCCGCCGATGGTGTGCAGCAGCGCCACGCCATCTTTTTTCAGGCAGCGGTCGACCACCTGCATGTAGGTGCGGTAGTTCTTGTATCCCACGTGTTCGAACATCCCAATGGAGACCATGGCATCGAACTGCCCCTGCACCTCGCGGTAATCCTGCAGGCGCAGTTCCACGGGCAGCCCCCTGCACAACTCGGCGCCCAGGGCGACCTGCTCTTGCGACACCGTCAGGCCGGTTACCCTGGCACCATATTTCTCAGCGGCGTACCTGGCAAAGCTGCCCCATCCGCAGCCGATCTCCAATATTGTCATGCCCGGCCTGGCATTGATCTTCCGGCACACCAGATCCAACTTGGCCTGCTGGGCTTCATCAAGATTTGCGGCGTTTTTCCAATAGCCGCAGGAATAAACCAGGCGCTTGTCGAGCATTTTCTGATAAAGGTCATTGCCGAGATCGTAATGTTTAATGCCGACCTCGAACGCCCGGGAGGAAGACTGCCGGTTGAAAATCCTGGCTTTCAATGCCTGAAGGATGAAGCGGCTTTCATTTTTCACTTTTTCATCCAGACGGGCTTTGAGCACCCGTTCGATGAACTGATCTATGGAAATACAGTCCCACCAACCTTCCATGTACGATTCACCCAGACCCAGGCTGGCATCGCGCAAGATGCGGTCATAGAGAGCCTTTTTGTGCACCTGGATATCCCACGGACGGCTGCCGTTGACCTCGATATCGGCCAAAGCCAACAGGTCTCGAATTAAGGTTTCGGATCTGTCCATCAAGCACCTCCAATCTTGTTTTTTTACATAAACACCTCAGGGTCTGCAAGGAAGCGACGATGGTGGATCATTGGGGTTAATCGGAGCGGGAACCTGACCATGTGTAGGGATCGAACGCGTTATGGGCGGTAATCAAGTCCTTGATGTACTCCCAGGGTGCGGAATCAAAGGAATCGATGCGCATATACCTTTTTGGATAGGTATTTCCAACAAGCAAACGTTGGGGATCGGGAATGCAGGCGCCGTGGATGAATGCCAGGCGTATATGGTCGGCCATGATGCAGGTCTGGCATATCCCGGCGCTCACGTGACCTCCGCGGGCGGGATTGAAATAGGTCAATCCCCTGCGGTGAAA
>DAOUGM010000086.1:0-61085 GCA_034428895.1 Anaerolineaceae bacterium | reverse complement strand
ACGGTTTTTTCTGTCTCCGCGATTGTTTTCTTTACATCAATGACGGCCTGGGCCATCACCAGGATAAAATCCACGTTCAGCTCTATTGTCTACTATTTGCTGGTTTTTTCCATGATCATCCCCTTCCAGATGGTCATGTTCACCATGTCAAAAATGGCGAACATCCTTCATCTGGATAATCCCGTGGGCATTATCGTGCTCTATCTGGGATTTGGGGCTGGCCTCTCAGTGTTCATCTTCAGCGGTTTTGTGAAAGGCATTCCAATAGAAGTGGAAGAGGCTGCGATGATCGACGGTTGCAACCCGTTGCAGTTGTACTTTCTTGTTGTGTTTCCCATGCTTAAACCTGTCACAGTGACTGTGGCAATTTTGAACACCATGTGGGTGTGGAATGACTACCTCCTGCCTTATCTTGTGATCGGAAACAACTACAAGACGATCCCCATTGCCGTTCAATATTTACAGGGTGGTTATGGAAGTAAAGATATGGGTGCAATGATGGCCTGCCTGGTGATGGCGATCATTCCGATCGTAATCTTCTACTTCACCAGTCAGAAGAGCATCATCAAGGGCGTAACCGCCGGAGCCGTAAAGGGATAGATCATTCATCCACCATAACGACAAAGGTACTGGGGCATGCTCCAGTACCTTTATAATTTCTGAGAAAATGTTTCTTGGATCTAGAGTAACTTGCTTAAACTCATCCCCCAGGATTTGATGTACTCCCAATCCCGGTAATCTCCGGCAGGAGCCTGAACAATGAACATCACAAATGCTGCCTGCCACCATTTGAGACGGAACATTTCCAACCTGCCCTTAAAAAACGCCACGCTTACCGGTTTGACTAAGGGTGCTGCGCGTTGGATCGGTTTGAGATAATATCCTGTGGAGGTGAACCTTTCTTTTATGCTTAGTGACCCTGGTTTTTGAGGATTTGCAGCAAGGTTTGGATCCAGCACGAGTGGAATCGGTGGAAGCGATTCTCCAAGAATTTCGGTCAGGCGCATGGCGCAGGCAAAATAGGCAACCTTTTTTCCTGCCAGTTCTTTTGCGTGTTGTCTAACAAATTTATTTGCAAAGTTATGCCAGCCAAAGATCATGGGGGCGCCTACCACCACCGAGTCGTAGCCACCCAGGTTTTTGATCTCTGGGATCGGTTGCACTTCGGCAGTGTGCCCTCCCCGGGTCAATTCATCTGCCACTGCCTGCGCGACATCAGCCGTCGAACCGGAATTGGTTGAGTACGCGACCAAAATTTTACTCATATTTTCATCCTGCCATTTTGGCGTTACTTATGGTTGCTAGATTTTGAATATCAAATAAAGCCGATTAGCCACGAACGGCTCCGTTTCCTTATCCCTCAAGAAATTATCAGAATTGACCAAATAGCTTGGCAAAAAATTTGTGAAAAGCGTGTATGGATTTTACCTCTCCGGCATACATTAAAATACATTTGCCTTCCACCGGTGTGACTCCAACCTCGCGCGCCGCCTTGGTTGTCTCAGGGGATTGTGAACCTTGTTGCAGCCAGATCTTCTTAATCCCTGCAGCAGCAGCTTCGCGCAGCACCCCCGCGGCTTTTTGAGGAGGAAGGCAGATCACCACGCCGTCGACCTTGCCAGCGAGTTCATTCAACGAGGGGTAGCATTTATCGCCCGCGATGGTATCCATTGTCGGGTTAACACCATAAACCTCGAATCCACGTGCTTTCAACTCCGCATAAATGGCTGTACCAAATTTCTGAGGGTTATGAGAAACGCCTGCAACGGCCAGTCGCCTGGATTGGATGAAATCTTGAGTTTGTGTGTCCATTGATTTTTCCTTTACAAAAGATTATAGATCAATAATACACAACATTAACGTAAAATCAGCACTTAAGTTGTATATTATTGTCGATTTCCGCAAATGACAGTTCAATGATTGCTTGCCAGCATTAATATCCATCGCCTTACAATTCCCCTGAAGTTTTTACCTCTTCAAATTCAGCCTGTGCTAATATTATCCCAAGGAGAAACGGACATGCGGCCTGACTGGGATTCGTATTTTATGAAAATTGCTTATGCTGTATCCGAACGCAGCACCTGCGACCGGGCTTTCGTGGGTTGTGCGCTGGTGCTCGATAAACGCATCCTCACTACCGGCTTCAACGGCTCACCTGCCGGGCAGCCCCATTGCGATGAAATCGGTCATCTGCTGGTGGAAGGTCACTGCGTGCGCACCATTCACGCGGAAACCAACGCCATCATCCAGGCCGCCCTGCATGGAGTTTCGACCCGCGGTTCCACCTGTTATGTCACTCACTTCCCCTGTATTAATTGCACCAAGGCATTGATCAACGCCGGTATCACCCGCCTGGTCTACAATGTGGATTATCGGAAGGATGAAAATGCGTTGGAATTTTTGCGCACTGCCAATATTGAGTGCGTTATGCTGCATTACGATCCCTTGAACAACAATGCCTTGGCTGGAATGGATGAGGACAGAATCCCTTCCGATGCTTCATGATATTTTTAGGCAATTTCAGAGATCACCCAAAGGCGGGCAGCTTTGGCATGACGAGATACCTTTAGGCATCTGCAGCTTGAATGGACAAGAACTGAAACCTGAAACTGCTCGTAAGGCGAGCCTTGTTGATTCTATTCAGCACCGGCGTTGGAAGACGGTTCACCCTTTCCCTAATGCTTCCTGAGATGCGGTGAAAACACGAGTTTTCCGATTTCAGCCGCCAGGGAAGGCACGATCAGCAGTGGAATGATCACTTCCCATTGCTCCCATCCCAATGCTTCCGTATTAAAGATGCCTTGCAGGAATGGAGTGTAGATCACTGCCAGGATCAACACGCAGGAGATCAAGACTGAATAATTCATCCACTTATTTTTAAAGAAGCCGATCTTCAGAACCGGATAATATTCGGAACGCGAGGTATAAGCCCGCAGCAGTTCCGAAAGGCTCAATGTGGCAAATGCCATTGTCTCGGCAAACTCAAAATGCGTGGAAGAGGATAACCCGATCCAGAAAGCCACCAAAGTAACGCCCGTGATCGCGATGGTCTGGATAAATATTCCTCTAACCATATAGCGATTAATAATTGGTTCACTGGCAGGTCTTGGCTTTTGGATCATGATGTCGGGGTCGCCTTTTTCGGTGGCGAGTGCCAGGGCAGGCGCGCCGTCGGTCACCAGGTTTAGCCACAAAAGCTGAATTGCCGATAAGGGTGATCTGCCGACAAAGATCGTCGCCAGGAAGATCGTGGTAATCTCCGCCATGTTGCATGAAAGCAGGTAATATACGAATTTTCTGATATTGCTGTAGATGATCCTACCCTGTTCGATTGCCGACACAATGCTGGCGTAATTATCGTCGGTCAGCACCATATCGGCAGTCTCCTTCGCCACGTCAGTTCCGGTGATTCCCATGGAAACACCGATATCTGCGCGTTTGATTGCCGGGGCGTCGTTCACTCCATCACCCGTCATTGCCACAACATAATCATTCGCCCGTAATCCATCCACTATGCGCATTTTATGTTCAGGCGATACCCTGGCGAACACGTCGGCTTCCAGTACTGCCGTCTTCAACTGCTCATCGGTCATTTCATTCAACTGGTTCCCGGTAAGAACATGGTGCCCGGGTTCCAACAGGTGAATATTTTCGGCGATCGCCCGGGCAGTATTGGGATAGTCACCGGTGATCATGATGGTGCGGATGCCCGCTCCACGCGCTTTTTCCAGAGCGGGGCTGACTTCAGGACGGGCGGGGTCGATCATCCCCACCATTCCTACAAAGACAAGATCTTTTTCGATCTCCTCCATTTGGGTACTTTCCGGATCGATGCATTCCGGAACCAGTCGATAGGCAAATCCGAGTACTCTTAGCGCATCCTTGGTAAGCGCTTCATTTGCAGCAAGAATTTTCTCTCGTGCCGTTTCGTCCAACGGCTTGATCGCGCAATCTTTGGACTGGTAAGCGCTGCAAAGATTCAGAACGATATCGGGCGCGCCCTTCACTGCCACTGCGTACCAATCCTTTTTTGCAGCATCGTAAATCGGTGAAATATCCTCGACCAGCGCGCCTTTTAATGAATGGATGGTGACCATCCTTTTTCGTGTCGAGTCGAACGGGATCTCGTTTTCCCGACGGTATGCCTCCTTGACCTCACCCAAAACAACACCGGATTTGATCGCGGCCACGAGGATCGACCCTTCCGTAGGATCTCCTACCAGACGATAAGTCGTACCCCCATTGTTTTCCAAAGTTTCCAGGTACGAATCATTATTCAGAACACCCACCCACAGCGTATTCGCCAGGCATGGATGATCTTTTATATGGATCTTTTGATCGGCGAGTATGAACTCACCCTTGGGGACATAACCTGTGCCGGTGACTTCGAACATGTCTCCGTCGACCCAAACCCGGGTGACCGTCATTTCATTTTGCGTCAGGGTCCCTGTTTTATCTGAGCAGATCACTGTGGCGGATCCTAGAGTTTCAACGGAAGCAAGTTTGCGGATCAAGGCATGCCGTCGCACCATTTCACGCATACCCAAAGCCAGGCTGATGGTGACCACGGCCGGAAGGCCTTCCGGTACTGCCGCAATGGCCAGGCTCACGGCAATCATGAATGTATCCACCAGGGATTGAATTCCTGTACCGGAAGGCCCCAGTCGAAGGATACTTACGATAAAAACAACCGCACAAATCGCCAGGGTACCCCAGCCCAGGTACTTGCCAAGCTGATCGAGCCGTTTCTGCAATGGAGTCACTTCATCTTCGACCTGCTGGAGCATGTTGGCAATTAGTCCCAGTTGGGTGAACATTCCGGTGCTGACTACAACGCCCATTCCGCGCCCGTAATTGACCGTGGTGCCCATAAAAGCTGAGTTCTTTTGGTCGCCCAATGGGATATCTTTTTCCAAAACGACCGCCGCATTCTTTTGTACGGGTACCGATTCACCGGTCAAAGCAGCTTCATCTACGCGCAGATTGATCGCCTCAACCAATCGTATGTCCGCCGGCACGAAGTTGCCCGCCTCAAGAAAAACCACGTCTCCGGGTACTAGTTCACGCGCCGGGATCGACACCCGATGCCCGTCGCGCAGTACTGTGGCTTCGGGGGCTGCCATGCGCTTCAACGCGGCAAGCGCTTCCTCTGCCCTGGACTCCTGAACCACTCCAAGCACTGTATTCAGGATTACGATCGCCATGATCGCCGCAGCCTCAACCCAATCTCCTAGTATGGCGGAAATGACGGCGGCGACGAGCAGCAGGATCACCACGAAACTGTTCAGTTGAGCGATCACCATTTTTAAGAAAGAAGTGCGAGGTTTTTCCTGGAGCTCGTTCATTCCATACTTCGCACGCCTCTTGGAACTTTCATCCGTAGATAAACCTGTCATCAGGGTGGTTTTAAACCTCGAAACTACATCATTGGGATCGAGCGTATGGCAGGAAATTGTTAACTCATCAAGCTCGTCCGTGTCAGTAATGGATGAACTCATATAACATACCTCCTCGCGTTTTACTTCGCTAATCGGGTTTAATGTACCAAATGTGGTTATTCGATTCAATATGGATAAATGGAAATTGTTGACCAATTAACAAATAATGATTAATTATACAAATAAATGGATATTCATTTTGAAATTTCAGGTACAGCGGAGAGTTGATATAATGAACGCGGGGACAGGATGTTTGCAGTTGTCATTCTCCAAATGCGTTTCGTTGAGGTTTTTATGTCTCACTCCGACCCAGAATCAGAATCGTTTTCCCAGGAGCAAATTTCTCATATTCAATATGCACTGGCTGAAGATATTGGCAGCGGGGATGTAACCACCAATTCCATCGTTCCACTGGACGCCGTAATGAAAGGGCAGATCATCGCCAAACAGGCTGGAATTATCGCTGGATTGGATGTGGCGTGCCAGGTGTATCGCTACCTGGATGAGCGAGTTTCTTTTGAGCCGCTTGCTGAAGAGGGTGCCCGGGTTGAAAACAAACAGATAGTCGCCTGGGTGGATGGACCCGCCAGGGCGCTGCTGACTGCTGAAAGGACTGCCCTCAACTTCCTTGGCCGCATGTCCGGGATTGCCACATTAACCGATCAATTCGTATCCGCCGTCGCTGGAACCAGGGCTGTCATCCTGGACACACGCAAAACCGCGCCTGGTTTGCGAGCGTTCGACAAACTGGCTGTGAGGCGCGGCGGCGGTCAAAACCACCGCGTTGGCCTTTATGACATGGTTTTGATCAAAGACAACCATATCGATTTCGCCGGTTCAATTGAGGAAGCGGTGCGCCGCGCGCGGCAGAATTCACAAGGACTCGAGATTGAAGTGGAAACCCGCACGCTCGATGATGTTTCACGAGCATTGAATTTGGGTGTGGAACGTATTCTGTTGGATAATATGTCACTCGAGATGCAGCGCAAGGCTGTCGCCATGAATAATGGCCAGGCGAAACTCGAAGCGTCGGGAAACATCACTTTATCCAACGTACGCCAGGTTGCCGAGACCGGCGTGGATTTTATTTCCATTGGTGCCTTGACCCATTCCGTGGTGGTCTTTGATTTAAGCTTCTTATATCTGAACGAAGGATTTTGAATGACTGTCGATGAAATTTACCAAAGATTAAAAACCTTACTCTCCGATGTGGTTCCGGATGCCGAACTCTACTATAAAGCTGAACTTGCGGTCGAGATCGAGGAACTTAAAAAGGAAAGGAACGCCGTGATCCTGGGACACAATTATATGGAGCCGTCGCTGTACTATTCCATTACGGATATCAAAGGTGATTCCCTTGAACTCAGCCGCAAGGCAGCAGAAACCGACAAGGATGTCATCGTTTTCTGCGGGGTCAAATTCATGGCTGAGACAGCCAAGATCCTGAACCCGGGAAAAACGGTGCTCCTGCCAGCCGACGCCGGATGTTCGCTGGCGGAAAGCATTACGGCGGCAGATGTGCGCTGGTTAAAAGAACAATATCCCGGAGTACCGGTAGTGACGTACGTAAACACATATGCGGACGTAAAAGCAGAGTCAGATATCTGCTGCACCTCCGGGAACGCGGCAGCGGTGGTGCGATCACTATCTGCTGACACTGTCATTTTTTTGCCGGATGAATACCTGGCGAAAAACGTTGCCAGGGAAACAGGCAAGAGCATCATCTTCCCCACCCGCAGCGAGGTCAGTGATACAGGAGATAACGGACTCGATTATCAAATGATCGGATGGCGCGGCCGCTGCGAAGTGCACGAAAAGTACACGGTCAACGACATTCATGCCTTACGCGCACAATTCCCGGATGTATTGATCCTGGCTCACCCGGAATGCAGCCCCGAGGTTACTGCGGCATCCGATTTTTCAGGAAGTACAACGGCAATGATCAAATATATCGAGTCGACTTCAGCTCCGCGTTATCTGCTTTTGACCGAGTGCGCCATGGGCGAAAACATTGCCGCGGCGAACCCCCACAAGAACATACTCCGATTGTGCAGCATACGCTGTCCGCATATGAATCAAATCACCATGGAAGCCACCCGCGATGCTTTGAAATATAATCGCATCGAAATCCAGGTCCCTGAAGAAACTCGCCTGCAGGCGGAACGCGCTGTAAGAAAAATGATCTCCATTGGATAAGGAGAACGATCGATGGAACAAACAGATATCTTGATCATTGGCAGCGGTATTGCAGGTGCGTCGGCAGCCCTCAAACTGGCGGAGGATCCATCTCTCAAGATCCTGGTCATCACGCGGGATCCCGATCCAGCGGAATCCAACACGCGCTATGCGCAAGGCGGGATCATCAGCCACGGATTGGACGACAGCGCGGAATTGCTTGTGCAGGATATCCTGGCGGCGGGAGCCGGAGCAAGTTCGCCGAAAGCTGCCCGCATACTGGCGGATGAAGGCCCTGCTCTGGTTCAGCAAGTATTGATCAAAAAAGCAGGCGTAAATTTCGACAACCGGACAGACGGTCAACCTGAATTTGGACGGGAGGCGGCTCATTCTCGCCGCCGCATCCTGCATGTGGGAGATGGGACCGGTGAGTCGATCATCAGGGGAATGCATGAGGCCCTGCGGCGTTACCCGAATATTACCATTCTACCCAATACCACCGCTGTCGACTTGATCACGTCTCCGCATCACTCGCGCAATCCACTGGCTGTGTATGAACCGATCGTCTGCCATGGAGCGTTTGCTTTTGACCGCAATGCCCGTACCGTGCACCGCTACATCGCCAGCGCCACCATCCTGGCTACCGGCGGTTTGGGACGCATATACCGCAGCACATCCAATCCGCCTGGGGCGAGAGGTGACGGGTTGGCCATGGCGCATCGTTCGGGCGCGCGCATCGTCAATGCCGAATACATCCAGTTCCATCCCACCACCCTGGCGGTGCCCGGAGGAGAAGGTTTCTTGATCAGCGAAGCGGTGCGCGGCGAGGGGGGAATTTTGCTGACCCCCGAAGGGCATGCGTTCATGGCTGAGTATTCCCCACAGTGGAAGGACCTGGCACCGCGTGACGTTGTTGCCCGCGCCATCCATCACCAGATGGAAACCAATGGTTATTCCCATGTATTATTGGATATCGCCACCCGACTGGATGCCCGAACCATCCGCACGCGTTTTCCAAATATCCACGCCAAATGCAAACTGGTGGGAATCGATATCACCAAAGAGCCGATCCCAGTCATCCCCGCCGCGCATTACTTTTGCGGCGGCGTGCTGGTTGATGAATGGGGAAGATCCAGCATTCAAAACCTGTACGCGGTGGGAGAGATCAGCTGCACAGGTCTGCATGGGGCAAACCGGCTGGCTTCGTCATCGTTGCTCGAAGGTTTGGTATGGGGAGACCGCACCGCCCGGCATATTGCAGAGAACATGCAGCATCGAGAGACAAAGAACATACCCTGGCGGGATATCGTCCCCCAGTGGGACGAAAGCGGTCTTACAGCCGATGCGGATGCCACCCTCATCCAGGGTGACATGCAAACCATCCAAAATATCATGTGGCATTACGTCGGGCTGACTCGCAATGATGCGCTCCTTTCGCGGTCCATCCGCGAATTACGCCATATGTGGAACGAGATCGAGACCTTTTACCGTTCCACAAAACTGAGCGACGGTTTGATCGGGCTGCGCAATGCCGTGGAGGTGGCGTTGATCGTCTCCCAGGCAGCGCTGCATAACCGCCAGAGCCGCGGCTGTCATTACCGTGAAGATTCCATGGATCAGGACGGCAGCCGGCTGATCTAACCTCGGAAAGTGACCTTATCGAAATGGTACGAGATATCACCCCGGAAATCGTTGAATTAATTCGGTTCACGTCCACCGATCTGCCGCCCGTAATGGAAAGCAGGCTGCGTTCTGCCCTTGCGCAGGAAGTACCAGGTTCAGCCGCCCACAGCGCGCTGGAGACCATTCTCGCCAACGTGGAGATCAGCCGCAGGAACTCGGTGCCGATCTGCCAGGACACTGGAACCCCGATCTTCTATGTCTTAAAACCCGCGGAGTGGAATTCCACTTCGCTGCGCACGCAAATCCGGGCGGCGGTGGCTGAAGCCACGCGCCGCTGCTGGCTGCGCCCCAACGCTGTGGATTCGCTCAATGGTGGAAACACAGGCGACAACCTGGGGGATGAATATTTCCCAATCATTCACTTTCGTGATTCTGATGAAGGTGCGCTCATCGTTGATCTGATGCTCAAAGGCGGCGGCTGTGAAAATGTCGGCGCGCAGTATTCCCTTCCCGACTTGCAATTGAACGCCGGACGCGACCTGGATGGTGTGCGCCGTGCTGCATTGGATGCGGTACAGCGCGCCCAGGGGGAAGGCTGCGCTCCAGGTTTTTTGGGCATTGCCATCGGCGGCGACCGCGGCACATCCTACATGAGATCGAAAGAAACCTTGTTTGAGAATTTGGAAGAGCCCAATGCCGATCCCGGTCTTGATCTGCTCGAAAGGCAAATTCTGCTGGAAGCCGATCAACTGGGCATCGGTCCCATGGGGTTCGGTGGTAAAACCAGCTTATTGGGTGTGAAAATTGGCGCGGCTCACCGCCTGCCGGCGTGTTACTTTGTCAGCATTTCGTATATGTGCTGGGCTTTTCGCCGTCGCAGGATGGTCCTTACCGCCAACAGCGTATCTTACGAGTAGAGCACCAAAAAAAATGCAAAAAACTCTGACCCTCCCTGTGACTGACGAAATCGTGCGCGACCTAAATGCAAGCGATCCCGTGCTGGTTTCCGGGGTTCTGGTGACCGCACGCGACGCGGCGCATAAATGGCTGGTGGATACGTTCATCAGTCCACATGCCGCACCCTCGACGGAGGATGTTGCAATTTATAAAAAGCTTGAACAGATTTTGAATAAAGGCATGATCTACCACTGCGGACCGGTGGTCAGCGGCCTGGATAACCGCGAATACCGTTTCGTCGCCGCCGGTCCCACCACCAGCAGCCGCGAAGAGCCCTACGAATCTGACGTGATCAGACACTTCAACCTGAAGGGCGTGATTGGTAAAGGCGGTATGGGCAGCCGCACCCTGGAAGCCTGCCGGGAATGTCCGGCTGTTTACCTTAGTGCCATAGGCGGCGCGGCAGCCTTGATCGCGCAAAGTGTACTTAAGGTCCTTGGAGTATATAAGCTGGAGTTTGGTGTACCTGAAGCCTTGTGGGTCATTGAAGTGAGGGATTTTCCCGCGGTGGTTACCATGGACGCGCATGGGAACAACCTGCACGATCACATTCGGGAGCAGTCTGAGGATCAACTGCAGAAATTACTGAAGAAAAGTTTCATCCCTTAATAATCATTTTCCCCACAGGGGTATATTCGCAACAAAGGATCTTGGGCAGCAGGTTACTTTCGATATTTACCAGTAAGGAGTGGTTGATGAAACCAATCCAATCCAGAAGCATAGTGACAGGAAAATTGTTGGGCGCGGCGATATTTTCGATCGCCATGGCATATGTCGAATCGGCGGCGGTGGTCTACTTGCGCCGCATTAACGGCAGCGGCACGTTCACGATCAATCCAGCTCCCTTCGATCCGCAGATCGCTGGAATCGAAATCGGTAGAGAATTGGCGACACTTGTGATGTTGTTTTCAGTAGGCTGGGTGGCAGGGAAAAGTTCCCGCTCGCGCTTCGGATTTGCATTAATGGCCTTTGGATTATGGGATATTTTTTATTACGTATGGCTGAAAATCTTTACCGGCTGGCCAACCACGACCATGGATATGGACCTTTTGTTCCTGGTCCCTCTGCCGTGGTGGGGACCGGTGCTTTCGCCCATCCTGATCGCTGCCCTCATGAGCGCTTTGGGTATCAGAATGGTAATCCTCGACAACCGGGAGGAAAGATTTCAGATCAAGGCTTTGAACTGGATTGCCCTGGCTGTGGGAATTTTGCTCGTTCTCTATGCTTTTATGGCTGATGCAATCGCCGTACTCCCCGCCAACGCGCAAATCCTGTCTCATATCCAACCGGGCGCGTTCAAGTGGCCGGTCTTCTTGATCGGGTTTGGTCCGGGAATTTATGGTGTGTGGCAAATATTATTCTTAAAGAAAGAGAAGTGAAGTTTTTGGTCGATTCAAATGGGGCTGAGTTACTGCGACACCGCCCGGAACTACCAAAAATGGTATACCCCATTTAGCACCCGATCGATCTGCTTCTTAAGTTATTTACTCTGAATGATTCAGTTCAAAAAAGCGAATGGCGATTTTCGTTCAAGGCCGCGACCAGGCAGCAATGAACGTGGATGAAGTTGCGTTCAATCTTCACCTTCTCTGAAAACTCCAACTAATTGTCTATATCATTCTGCTGCTCAAAACCATTATCCCAATTTTCACGACCGAATCCTGGGCATCCAGAAAATCATCAAAACTGCAGCGATCAACGCCATGGAACCTCCAAAGAGAAATGGCGCCGACGCCCCGAACCCATTCCAACCACCGATTCCCTGCCAGAGAATACCGGCTATGAACGAGGAGGGAAAAGCCAGCAGTCCGATCACCGCGTTATATGTGCCATACGCTGTTCCGCGCAGGTTTTCAGGAACCAGGTCTGCCACCAGGGCGTTGGCAGTGCCGTATGCCATTCCGTAGTACACACCATAAACTACGTAGAGAATCCACACCTGCCAGGTGGATCGAGCTGCCGCAAAACCAAAGTAAATCGCCGCGTACACCAGCCACCCGCCGATGATCAGGCGTCTGCGGCCGATGCGATCCGAAAGCGAACCGGCGGGCGTGGAAATCAGTGAATAGATCAGGTTGAACATGGCCAGCATGATCAGGATTCCCAATACCGACATACCCAGGTTTTGAGCCCTCAATACCAGGAACGAATCTGCCGAATTGCCCAGGGTAAAAATGCTGACGATCACCAAAAAGATGGCAAAGGGTTTGCCCATGTTTTTAAGGGAAAAATGAAGTGCACCATTGTTCCCCTTGGCCGCTGTTTCTTTTGCGCCGATGGCCAGCGATAGCACAGACAATACAGCCGGAATCAAACTGATCAATATGATGATTTGAAAGGTGGGGCGAGAAAGGGTTAGCGTATTCCTTTGCGTCAGCCAGACTACCAGTCCGGCGATCAGTATGCCCACCAGGGCGCCGGCGGTATCCATCGCCCGATGCAGCCCAAAAGCCAGCCCGCGGATTTCCTTGGTAACCGAATCCGCCACGAGGGCGTCACGAGGTGCGGTTCGGATGCCCTTGCCCACCCGATCCGCCCAGCGCACACCGGCAACCACTCCCCAGGTATTGGCAAAGTAAAAGAACGGTTTGAAGAGCGCAGAGAGACCGTAGCCAATGACTGCCAGCCACTTTCGCCCGCCCAGTTTATCCGAAAGCCAGCCGGAGAACAATTTCAGCAGACTGGAGGTGGCTTCCGCAATCCCATCGATGAGCCCGATGATGCTGGTTTGCACACCCAAAACATTGGACAGGAACAACGGCAGAATATTGAATACCATCTCACTGGAAACATCCATGAAGAAGCTGGTAAAACCCACCGCCCACACGTTGCGCGGCAACTGTTTTATTGAAATGCGCTTGCTTTCAGTTTTTAAGTTTTCTTCCATAAAATCGGCACCTTTTAGGCTTCAATTTATACTAAAAAGGTCATCGTCTGCACCAGTTTCAGGTATTAACGCTTAATTTTTACGTGTTTGGATTTTCATTGGCAGAATCTTCGGTTTGACGCGCATAAACATGCGCGGCAAATTTATCGAATTCTTTTTGGCAAAGCTCCAGGGTTTCGGAGGCGCTTTTTGCTTTATCACCGCAAAAAAAGTCGCGCCTTTGGATCCTTTCCAACCATTTCGACAGGCGGAATAGATCTTGTTCATTTTCTTCCAGTTCGGCAAAGGTAAACTTTTGTTTGGCGCTTTCTTTTTTAATTTCGGCCAGGAATTCCTGGCTTCGCTCAATGAATTCTGCGTACTCCTCCTCCCGGTCTGTAGATATGCGGGAAAGGATATCTTTTTCCACCTCTTCGTTAAAAGGTGTCATTCTGAATAATTGACCACTGGCTCCCTGGCTTTGAATCATCGATAGCAATTCTTCCAAAAATTTAACATGCTCGGGCTGGTCGGGCAGCACCCAAACACCATTTTGCAGCCCACAGGCACCCGCAGTCCGCATCTTGCGCCATACATTAACACGCAGGCTGGAGGGATGTGTTGGAAGCTGGGAGATGAATAATAGCCAATTCATCGGATCTTCTTTTGAAACAAACGTTGCATTCATTTTAATACATTTATATTGAAAATACAACACTTGTTACATCATTTATTGAAACAGGGCAATACATATCCTTTCACACGACACCATCAGTACTCAACGGACAGGGCTGATGTTCGTCAATATCGTCAGGTACGTCGCAGGGAGATTGCGCTGCACAAATCCTCCAATACTGACATATTTAAGGTCAAAACCTGGCAGCTTTAACACAATCACAGGTACAACTGCAGGATGGAATTTTTTTTGCCGGAGTAAAAACATCCTTTTCCTATATAATTCTGACAAACGATTAACAATTCTCGAACACGAATGAGTTATGCTGAAGTTGTATTAATCCGGAATTATTGCGAGGTGTTATATGAATTTGGACCGTTATACACAAAAAGCCCAGGAAGCGATTGTGCAATCACAGCAAATCGCTCAAGAGTTAACCCACCAATCGATCGAGCCGACCCATTTATTGCTGGCATTGTTGCAGCAGGAAGAGGGAGTGGTACCTGCGATCGTGACCAAACTTGCCGGCAGCACCCGGGCATTGATCGATGAATTGCGACAGGCACTGGAGAAATTACCCAAAGTTACAGGTTCCGGTGCCGGTCCTGCCGGCCTGGGACGTACTACCGCGGATGTGCTCCAATCTGCAGAACGTTACGCCAAAGGAATGCAGGACGATTACGTGTCCACCGAGCATATGTTGTTGGCTCTCACCGGCAGCAGCGAAGGAAAACGTCTTTCTCAATATGGACTGACCAAAGATGCCATCCTGCGCGCTTTGAAGGAAGTCCGCGGCGACCAGCGTGTCACCAGCCAGAACCCTGAAGATACCTACCAGTCACTGGAGAAATACGGCCTTGACCTGACCGCCGCTGCCCGCCAGGGTAAACTCGATCCGGTTATTGGTCGTGACGAGGAGATCCGGCGCGTGATCCAAATCCTCTCGCGCCGCACCAAGAACAACCCCGCATTGATCGGCGACCCGGGTGTCGGAAAGACCGCCATTGTGGAAGGCCTGGCGCAACGTATCGTCAAGGGCGATGTGCCGGAGAGTTTGAAGCACAAACGCCTGATCACGCTCGACATGGGCGCGCTGGTGGCTGGTGCCAAATACCGCGGTGAGTTCGAGGAACGCTTGAAAGCGGTTTTGAAAGAAGTGCAGTCGGCACAGGGTGAGGTCATCCTGTTCATCGATGAAATGCACACCGTCGTGGGTGCCGGTGCCGCCGAAGGGTCGATGGATGCAGGCAACATGCTGAAACCATTACTGGCACGTGGTGAGCTGCATATGATCGGCGCAACTACCATCAATGAATATCGCAAGTATATTGAAAAGGACGCCGCACTGGAACGCCGCTTCCAGCCAATTCTGGTTGGAGAACCCACGGTGGAAGATACCATCAGCATCCTGCGCGGGCTCAAGCAGCGTTACGAGGTGCACCACGGCGTGCGCATCACCGACGGCGCGGTCATCGCGGCAGCAACGTTATCCAATCGCTATATCACCGACCGGCAATTGCCCGATAAAGCCATCGACTTGATCGATGAAGCGGCAGCCCACCTCCGCACCGAAATCGATTCCAAGCCGCAGGCACTGGATGCGGTCGACCGCCAGATCATGCAGCTTGAGATCGAGCGCCAGGCGCTGCAAAAGGAAAAAGACAAAGCTTCCAGGGCACGCCTGGAAAAGATCGAAGCCGAGCTGGCAAACCTGCGTGAAAAATCAAGTGAATTAACCACACGGTGGCAAACCGAAAAGGCAGCCATCAGCGACCTGCAGAAGATCAAGGAACAAACCGAACAAACGCAGACAGAAATGGAGGATGCTGAGCGGAGCAATGACCTGGAAAAGGCTGCCCGGTTGCGTTACGGCACCCTGCACGAACTGCAGGAAAAGCGTGATGCCGCAGAAAAACGTCTGCAGCAATTACAGAAAGAAGGCGCATTGCTGAAAGAAGAAGTGGATGCCGAAGAGATCGCCAGTATTGTTGCCAATTGGACCCGCATTCCGGTGGAACGACTTTTGGAAGGTGAAACACAAAAGCTGCTGCACATGGAAGACCGCCTGCGCGAGCGGGTGATCGGCCAGGACGATGCACTTGAGATCGTCTCCAACGCGGTACGCCGTGCTCGCGCGGGGCTGCAGGATCCCAACCGACCCATTGGTTCTTTTATATTTTTAGGGCCTACCGGCGTGGGAAAAACCGAACTGGCACGCGCTTTGGCGGATTTTCTTTTCGACGATGAACACGCCATGGTGCGCATCGATATGAGCGAATACCAGGAAAAGCATACCGTTTCACGCCTCATCGGCGCTCCTCCAGGATATGTGGGTTATGAAGAAGGCGGGCAGCTCACCGAAGCCGTGCGGCGTCACCCCTATACAGTGATCCTCTTCGATGAGATCGAGAAGGCTCACCCCGAGGTGTTCAACGTGCTGCTGCAATTGTTGGATGACGGCCGCCTGACCGACGGTCAGGGGCGCACGGTGGACTTCCGCAACACGCTGGTGATCATGACCAGCAACCTCGGCAGCGGTCTGTGGCTGGGCAGCAAAAAGGTTTCACGCGAGGAAGTGGTGCATACCCTCCAGGCCAACTTTAAGCCCGAGTTTCTCAACCGGTTGGATGAAATCATCGTGTTCCATCCACTCCAAAAGGAGCAATTGAGCAAAATCGTTTCCATTCAGCTCAAGCGTGTTGAGAAATTGCTCGAAGAACGCGGCTATCGCCTGGAAATTTCCGATGCGGCCAGGGAATATCTGGCGGATGCAGGCTACGATCCTGATTACGGTGCGCGGCCGCTCAAACGCGCCATTCAGCGCGAACTGCAGGATCCACTGGCGGTAAAGATACTCAATGGAGATTTCCATCCCGGCGAGACGATCTTGATCGATCGCACCGGCCAGGGATTGGGCTTTACAGCAAAGAAATAATGAGAATGATAAAAAGAAGGAGGAAAGGGCAGCTTTCCTCCTTCTTTAACCAGGTTTGAGTTTTCCAAATATCATAAAATAAAATTCGTCATTCACGGAAGATCAAGAAAGCGTTCCATGTCGCTGAACAATGTGCGCACAGCCTGGGCATCGATCTCGTGCCGTGCGGCACGACCGTCTGCGTAAGTGTGGATCAGGCCTGCTTCCCGTAGGATGCGGGCATGGATGCTGACCGTCGGACGCGCCAGTTTGAGGTAATCTGCCATATCGGTATTGTTCATTCCCATGTTGCGAATGAGCCTCAGGATGATCAAGCGCGTCGGGTCGGAGAGGGCCTGAATGCGGTTGGCCAACTGTTCGGCATAGCTGACAAACTCGTTGAAAATTGCTCCAACAGGCGCAATGGAAACCACCACCATTCCGGGCAAACTTGTCCAGGTATCCGCCAGCCCAAAAGGTTCGACCCAAAAGCAGGTGTGCCAGAGTCCTTTTTCAACCCCCTCACGCAAACCCGGGATGCGCTGCAGCGGATTTTTCTCGGAAAGCCATCCAATGGGAGGCGCTTCGTTCCCCTCTGCCGTCCCCAGGTTAAAAATTGCCATTTGACGCTGTGTGTTTACTAATGTTTGCCGCGTTGCCCGCCAGGGTTGGTAATTCTCATAAAAAAAGCGGTCCAGCCAGCTCCAAAAATCCATTGCACGCGGCTCGCCGCGCAAGAACGACAGACTGACAAAAAGTTGATCCAGGTCACGTTGCTTTGCTTCCGGGGTTGGCTTAATGCCTTTTTCGCGGTACAAGGCGATGCGCATCTTGTGCAATACCTCCGCGAGTTGTTTAAGTTCATCCCGGTCATCGGCAGTTTTCCCAGTTAACATTTCCAAAGCATCAGAAACTGACAATTGCCGCATCTCGCGGGTGGCAGTGACGTAATCTTCTTCAAACAGAACGCCGCTCAGCCAAGCCAATATCTCAAGCAATGAATAAAAAGTCGATTTTACCGGGCTGACCAACTCCCCCAATTCCTGCAACTGGTCTGGTTGAACGGATTGGATCAGCCCATGGAATTCCTCGATTCTTGTTGCCAGTAACTCTCCCCGCAGAATAGAGATCGCCATATCCAATTCCAATACTATCGAACCCTTTACCGACCAGCCTGACTTGGGCAATTGGGATATTCCATTAGCGGTCATTTTATTGCATCCTCGGTTTGGTGTATGGGAACCATTCGATTCGCTCGTTCCCATCTCTTCAATTGTAGTATTAAAAACCCGGCAAGCAGCAAAAGTGCGGCTGTGGATGCTGAAAAGTATGGCCCCATGGATGCAGCGGATGTCACCAGGATTGGAGTCAGCACAGTGCCAAGAAGTTGACCGGCAACCATGCTGCTCTGAAAAGCTCCACTCACCCGCCCCAACGAATCAGCTGGAGAAAGGGTTTGCAGAAGCGTAGCAGATTGAATCTGGATCAGCCCGTTGCCGATTCCTCCTATCAGGCAGCACCCAAGAAGGGCAAATTTCGTGATTGGCGAACCGGCCAAAGGAATGGCAATGGTAAAGCTGAGCGGAATCACGACAAGCAGCAAAATTCCAGTAATCAGGTCCAACCAGTGGTTTACCTTCTTCCGCCGCATGAGAAGCATTCCGCTTACCATCAATGTGCCAATTCCGATCATGCCAATCGTAAAGCCGTAAAATTTTTCATCTAAATTCATCACATCACGTATGAATACCGAAGAAAGCACATCAAATCCAATGATCAGAAATACTCCGCAAAAACCGGTCAAAAAGAGAATTTTCAGAGAAGGTGAACGCCTGAACACATCTAAGACGCCGCCCTTGATGGGTTTACCCGTGTTGTCATCGCTTAATTTTTGTTGTTTCGACTTCAAAGCTGGTAATCCACTGAGAATGACTGCTGAAATTATGAATGTGGCCACGTTGATCAGTATCGCCATATGCGGGTTGACCACCGTCAGTACCAATCCAGCCAGCATGGGGGCGCCGATCTTCACGATTGCAGAAAGCTGCTGCAGAAAAGCATTCGCCTGTGTCAATTCATCCTTGGAAACCAGCATCGGTATCGCGGATTGCCGGGCAGGGGTCATGATCGAAATCGTTAATCCTTCAAGCGCCAGAAGGACATAAATAATCTCCAGTCTTTCAGTAAAAACCAATCCGCTCACCACCGCCGCGGAGAGAAGCTGGCTGATGATCATTAATTTTTTGCGGTCATAGCGGTCGCAAAGTTTCCCGGCAATCAGGCTCCCTGGAATAATGGGGAGCAAACCAGCCAAAAAGATTCCACTGCTTTCGGCCACCCCTCCGCTGCCGCGAAAAACCAGCAGAGCCAGTACCGCCATCATCGTGACCCAATCACCTAATGCCGCAATCGATTCCGCGGCACCAATACGGAGAATCTTGCTGCGTAGTTCCCTGTCTTTAAAAATGGTTGTGTTCATCGCTTCCTCACATCGTAGTTACTCTTACACTATATATAGTAGTCAATTATCTACGATTTGTCAAGAGGGAATATTTAATTTGGCAGTCAATGAATATTGGCGTTTTGAACCCGATTACTGGTTTTTGGCTCAATCCATTAGGTAACGAAACACATCAAAAGCTAACCCCCGACTTTTGCTCCCAATCTTATCCAATAACAGCGGACTAACCGGCTGGAAACAAATCCTCGAATTCCTTCAAGCCGCGCAGGTTCAACAGATCCCCGTCCTGTTTTGCCCAATCCCGCAAATCAGGACGAATCCAAAAAACCTCACTCAGAAGCTTTACAGCCTTTTCCGTCTGCGTGGTCCTGGCAAAGAAACACGCCCGATTATAGCTTGCAACCGCCTGGGTGCGCGGTGATGGGTCAAACGCCTGCAGCTCGCGGCATTCCAAGTCAACCAGCCGCTCGGCGTTGGTTACATCGCCGCGTTCAAGACAGCAACTGATCAAATGCTCGATCCAATGCATAAAAGAATTTCCGAAAATGACCCTGGCAAACGAGCGTCCATCCTGCACCTGGGTATTCAGCACTTCCTCCGTCACACAGGATGTGCGCTGGATGGCTGCCTGAGAACACCGTTCCGCATCCCTCCAAACATCATCCCAGCATCGATGTTCGTTTTGTTGAAAGATTACCAGGTTCGCAGCGTCCAGGTCACCCCATTCCGGCAGCTTCTCTCCGGCTTCCTCCCGATCGATCTCGTTCACCAGGCGGCATTGCCATGTACCCAGATGAGCAACCACATCTTTGACAGACCAATGGTCGGGTGCGCCGGCCTTGTTACGTTCGGTGTCGCTCAGATCCGCAACAAATCGATCCAATTCATTTTTGGCTGTATTCATCAGATTTACAAGGATTTCTGCTTTCATCTGAACATCCCCTCCTCAGGATAGCACGTAAACGTTACTCGCATTATATATCATTGCGAACAAATCGCATTTCATCTCTTTTATCCAGGTACTGTAATCAATTTCCACAACCACAAAAACCTCTAATTTGCAATATAATCCATCTTCCGATTTCAACAAGAATTACCAATATTTCTGGAAATTCCAACACTTTTTCTGATTATTAATTGAATTTCGGACATGATTCTTGTATAATTTAACAAATCTCGTAGTCTTCCAATTGTTGAAAATTTCCAATTATTCGATTGAGATATTTCAAAATCCATTCAGGAGGAAGTAATGTTAAAAAAGAGCTTGATGATCAACGGCCTACCCCGAGTGATCGTGACAGAACCGGATGCCTCTTTAGCCGCTGTCCTCAGGGGGCAGCTTGGATTAACCGGTACGAAAGTGGGATGTAATGAGGGTCATTGTGGATCCTGTTCTGTGATCCTGGATGGCAAACTTGTCCGGTCCTGTATCGTAAAAATGAAAAAAGTTCCTGAATGGGCTTGCATTACCACCGTGGAAGGAATCGGCACACCCGAAAAACTTGATCCGATCCAGAAAGCCCTTGTTTTGCACGGCGCTCCGCAATGCGGCTTTTGTATGCCTGGTTTTGTGGTTTCCGCCAAAGTCCTCCTTGAAAACAACCCCTCCCCTGCAAGGGAAGATGTTCGTGCATGGTTCCAGAAGAATCTCAACGCCTGCCGCTGCACCGGGTACAAGCCCATCGTCGATGCGGTCATGGATGCCGCTGCGGTGATGCGGGGAGACAAACCTTCCGAAACACTCGATATCAAGGTTCCTGAGGATGGGCACATCTGGGGCGCCAAGTACCCACGTCCATCGTCCATCGCCAAGGTCACCGGCACCGCCGATTACGGCGCTGACCTGGGACTCAAGATGCCACCCGGAACGCTGCAGCTTGCCCTGGTACAGGCCAAGGTCAGCCACGCCAATATTTTGAGCATCGACACCGCTGAAGCTGAGAAAATGCCAGGGGTGGCAAAGGTGGTAACGCATAAGGATGTCAAAGGCAACAATCGCATCAATGGTCTCGTCACATGGCCCAGCAACAAATGCGACGGTTGGGATCGCCCCATTTTATGTGATACCAAAGTCTTTCAGTACGGAGATGCGATCGCCATCATTTGCGCAGATACCAAGGAACAAGCCCTGGCGGCGGCGAAAAAGGTCAAGATCGAATTGGAGGAATTGCCCGCCTACATGAGCGCGCCAGCAGCAATGGCAGAGGATGCCATTGAGATTCACCCGGGAACACCCAACGTCTATTTTCAACAGGGCGTGGTGAAAGGTGAAGACACTGCCCCGTTGATGGCATCGGCAGCTCACATCATTGAAAAGAGTTACTATACCCAGCGCCAGCCGCATCTGACCATCGAACCCGACCTGGGTTGTGCCTATTTCGACGACGAAGGACGCCTGACCATCCATTCCAAGAGCATCGCCCTTTACCTGCATGCATCAATGATCGCCGACGGGCTGGGAATCGATGCCGCAAAGATCAGGATGGTCCAAAATACGGCGGGCGGCACCTTCGGCTACAAGTTCTGCCCAACCATCGAGGCACTGATGGGCGCAGCCTGCATGGCCACTGAGCGCCCGGTCTATCTTGAATATGATTACCAGCAGTTCATCACCTATACCGGAAAGCGTTCGCCATTCTTCACAACAGTCAAATTCGGTGCCGATAAAGATGGCAAACTGGTCGCGATGGAAACGGACTGGATCGTCGATCACGGTGCGTATTCTGAGTTTGGCGACCTGCTGACCCACAAGGGCGCTCAATTCATCGGCGCCGGTTACGATATCGCCAACATACGCGGCACAGGTAGAACCGTCTGTACCAACCACGCCTGGGGCGCGCCCTTCCGCGGGTACGGTTCCCCTGAAAGCGAATTCGCCTCTGAATGCGCGATCGATGAGCTTGCAGAGCAAATAGGTATGGATCCCTTCGATCTGCGCTACAAGAATGTTTACCGTCCGGGCTGTACCACACCCACCGGGCAAACCCCCGAAGTTTTCTGCCTGGAAGAGATGATGGATATCCTGCGCCCGAAATACCTGGCAGCCAAGGAAAAAGCCATCAAGGCTTCCACCGCAGAGAAGAAGAAGGGCGTGGGCATCAGCATTGGCATTTACGGCGCAGGGGGTGACGGTCCCGACACTGCTGAAGCCTGGGTGGAACTGTTTAAGGACAGGGTTCTGCTCTCGACTACCTGGAGCGACCACGGTCAGGGAGCGGATGCCGGTGCATTGGGAACCGCCCACGAGGCGCTGCGCCCGTTGGGACTCCACCCCGACCAGATCTTTCTGGAATTGAACGACACCGCCAAAGCCCCCGATGGGGGAGCGGCAGGCGGCAGCCGCAGCCAGGTGGTCACCGGAAATGCCATCGTCGTTGCCTGCGAGAATTTGCTGAACGCAATTCGTAAACCGGATGGCAGTTATTTGACCTACGATGAAGTGATCGCCCAAGGCTTGCCCACCCGTTATTCGGGTCGATGGACCTCTGTGGCGCAAATCGGCGATCCTGATACCGGACAGGGAATTCCCATTGAAAACTACATGTACGGTGTTTTCATGGCAGAAGTCACAGTGGAAACAAAAACCGGCAAGGTGGATGTTGACAAGCTGACCATGGTCGCCGATGTGGGGAAGATCAACAACAAACTGGTGGTTGACGGGCAGATCTATGGCGGCCTGGCGCAGGGTGTCGGTTTCGCCCTGTCCGAGGACTTCGAAGATCTGCACAAGCACACCAACATGGTGAAATGCGGACTTCCCTTTGCCGAAGATATCCCAGACGATATCGAGATCATTTACCACGAAACCCCACGGAAAACCGGTCCATTTGGCGCCTCGGGTGTCGGCGAACTCCCCAACACTGCCCCGCACGCGGCGATAATCAACGCGGTATACCAGGCATGCGGAGCCAGGGTGCGGGATTTGCCAGCCTACCCATCCAAGGTGCTCGCGGCAATGCCAAAGAAGTAATATCGTAATTCACGGGGATCGAATGGGGTTTTTATGGAGCAAGAATCTTAAAAACCCCATTGTTTAATATTCTTGAGAAAGTTATGGACGAGTACAATATTTATAAGCCTGTCAAAAAAAGTATTACGAGCTTCGCCTCCATCACTTGAAATCGCAAGGCTTCATTGAGTATGATAGATATCAAAACATAACGTTATGCTGGGAAAACAAATGGAACAAAGCCGTTTGAGATCCTTGGAAGAACAGTGCATACAGGATTGTCCCCCACCCTGCACAGCATTCTGCCCGGTGCATGTGGATGTCCGTCAAATGACGGCGGCTGCCGCCATGGGAGATTTTTCCGGGGCGTACAAGATATTCAATAAATCGGTGCTTTTCCCCGGCATCATCGCCCGCACGTGCAATCAGCCTTGCCAGAAAAAGTGTTATCGCGAATCCGTCGGCGGCGCCATCCAGTTGGCGGAGATCGAACTGGCTTCCGTGCTATTTGCAGACGCATCATCTGACAAACCGCACACTTTACCCCAAAAAAACGAGAGAATTGCCGTAATCGGTGGCGGTTTGAGCGGGCTCTCCGCTGCCTTTGAATTAAAAAGGAAGGGTTATCAGGTCAGCCTGTTCGAACAAAATGATACCCTGGGTGGGCGAGTCCGGTCGATGACGCCAAAGGGATTAAGTCCATCGATCATCGATCAGGAATCCAGCGTGGTGGCGGAAATGGGCGTGGAAGTGCTTTTAAGGTCTCCGATCACCGACCTGGATGAATTGAGCAGACAGTTCGATGCCGTCTACCTGGGCACCGGCAATCCGGGTTCGATGCACGCTGAGAACCCGCTCAACTCGGATGGTACTCTCGCCTGCGACCCGATCACCTTTCAAACCCACCGCGATAACGTGTTTGCCGGCGGAACTTTACTGCACGCGCATTCCACCATTCTTTCCTTATCCGATGGACGGCGCGCTGCCATTTCCATCGACCGCTACCTGCAAAGAGTATCCCTGACCGCGTCCCGGATCAACGAAGGCAGCCATGAAACAAGGCTGTATATGAACCTCTCAGGGATTGAACCGGTTAAGGCAGTTCAGCTACGCGCCTCAGAGATCGTTTTATCCAGTGATGAAGCCCGGCAGGAAGCAGCTAGATGCCTGCAGTGCGAATGCATAGAATGCGTGAAGGTGTGCGAGTACCTCAAGCATTACGGCAGTTACCCCAAGAAGTATGTGCGTGAGATCTACAACAACCTTTCCATCATAATGCGAACTCGTACCGCAAACAAGTTCATCAACTCCTGCACCCTGTGCGGCTTATGCGGGGAGGTATGCCCGACCGATCTCGACATGGGAGCCGTGAACCTGGAAGCGCGGCAAAGCATGGTCAAGACCAAGAAGATGCCCGTTTCTGCCCACGATTTTGCGCTGCGCGATATGGCGTTCAGCAATGGCGACCGCTTTGCCGCCACCCTGCTGCCTGCGGGGCGGAAAACATGTACACACATGCTCTTTCCAGGCTGCCAGCTGCCTGCATCGAACCCCGATTATGTAGGAAAGTTATATCAATCGCTTGCAGGCGTCTTTCCGGAAATGGGCGTTCTACTGCGCTGCTGCGGTGCCCCTGCGGATTGGTCGGGAGAAACCGAAATCCTTGGGAACGCGGTAAATGAATTCATAAAAGAATGGGAAAGTGCAGGGCATCCCGTCCTGATCCTGGCCTGTTCCAGTTGCAATGCTGCGATCAAAAAGCACATGCCCGAGGTGAAAACAATATCAGTTTGGGAAATATTCGATCAAAATCACCTGTTCCCCGGTGAGCGTGTCGTTGGAAGAACTTACGTGATCCACGACCCGTGCACCAGCCGCTACGAGCCTGATTGGCAGAATGCCGTCCGCAGCGGATTCTCTGCAATGGGAATGGATTTCCATGAGCTCAAAATGTCGCGCAACCTGACCGAATGCTGCGGCTACGGAGGTGTGGCCTGGCTGGCTCACCCTGAATTGACAAAGGACATCATCCGCAGACGAATCAACGAAGACCAGGCGGATTTTCTCACATACTGTGTGATGTGCCGCGACCTTTTTGCTGCCGAAGGTAAACCGACCCTCCATCTGCTGGATCTTCTTTACGGGAAGGATTTGGATTCCCTAGCAACTCGCAAGGGACCCGACTATTCGCAGCGCCACGAGAACCGCGTTCGAACAAAGCAGTGTATGATCAAACTAATCACAGGAAAGGATCGAGTCCAGGTGGAAACATACGAGAAATTCAACCTCATCCTGAGCCAGGAGATGCGCGATCTTATTGAATCCCGTCTCATTCTGGTTGAAGACATTCAAAAAGTGATCGAACACGCTGAAATTACACGCGAATTCTTCATCGACCAGGAGAGCGGGCACGCGCTGGCTTCTTTCAAACCCAACCTGATCACATATTGGGTGGAATACTCAAAAGCGGGGGATTCATACCAGGTTCACAACGCTTACAGTCACCGCATGACCATAGAAGGGGATGCCAGTATATGAGTGACCAGTCTCTCAATGAAAACAGGAAGAACAAATGGGTGTGCGCCAAGTGCGGTTCACTGCTGGAGATCGCGCCTGTAAACGCAAGGTACCTGGGAGCAGGTTACCCGGTGGATCTGCTGGTCTGCAAGACATGCAAACGACCTCTCGTTCCCGCCGAATTGGCATTGGGAAAAATGCTCGATGTTGAAAAATTGATGGAAGACAAGTGATGCCTGATTGCACGTCGTGTCAGTTTTTCGAATTAGAAACCACAGGGAAGATGAATTCGCATGTCAACCGCCCCGGTGGTTTGGCAATTACCCAACAGGCTTTGAATTATTGTAATTTTCCTCGCAACTCACGAATACTGGATGTTGCCTGCGGTAGCAGTACAACCCTGAATTACCTGACCTATCAGAAAAAACTTTCCGCAATCGGAGTAGATTTATCATTTGGTATGCTTGAAAAAGGCCGCACTCAACATCCCGGCCTGGCCTATGTTCAGGCGGACGGGGTATCCATACCATTTGTTGACAGAAGTTGTGATGCAATAATTGTGGAGTGTGCGCTTTCGTTATCCGGTAAGGCCGAGGAGGCCATTGGTGAATTCCGCAGAGTGCTGCGATCCGGGGGAAAATTGATCATTACAGATATCTTCATCCGTGAACTCAACGATGCCTCAGGTTTGGATTGTCTTGCCGCAACTCATTGCCTCGCGGGGATAATGACGGAAGAATCGATCAGCAGGATCTTAACCAGTTATGGCTTCTTCCAAAAATTTTGGCAGGATCACACCAATGAACTCAAACAATGGATGGCGGAGATGGTTTTCAAACTCGGTTCGTTGAAAGACCTCTACCATTTACTGGGTTTCCGGGAGGAGCGCAGCGGATCCCCGTCCGATTTGCTCGGTAGGACTATCAAATTAGGATATTATCTGCTTGTCGCTGAAAAAACAGGCTGAAGCCGCACGTTGAGGTTTATGGAGGGTATCCAATGGACGACATGATCCAGATCAATAAATTGCGAGAACATGGTTTTTATTGCAGCCAAATCCTGATCATGATGGGGTTGGACATGCAGGGAAAATCCAACTCGGATCTGGTCAAATCGATGCAATCGCTCGCAGGGGGTATCGGCTTTACCGGCAACATCTGCGGCGCGCTGACCGGTGCCGCTTGCCTGTTGGGTCTTTATGGGGGCAAAGGAAAACCGGATGAGGAAAGCGATGGGAGACTGGACCTCATGCTGCTCGACCTGGTGCAATGGTTCAGAGATAATATTGGAAGCCAATATGCAGGCGTGGACTGCGACTCGATCATTGACAATGACATCAATAACATGCGCCAGCGCTGCCCGGATATCATCCTTGCGGTTTATCAAAAGTCAAAGGACTTATTGGTGGAGTATGGGTTTGAACTTGACGGAAGCCTCAGCCAGGACTGACCAAAGATTTTTTGGATACACCTCCAGCGTCTGCCCGGTTTGCCTCAAGCGCATCCGCGCCGAGCGGATCGCACATGGAGATGAGGTTTATCTGGAAAAAACCTGTCCGGAACACGGTTTCTTCCGCACCATCCTTTGGCGCGGCAAACCGGATTACGCTTCCTGGATGCGTGAAAAGATCCCCAATCATCCCACCCATCCCTTGACCCGGACTGTTCAGGGCTGTCCATTCGATTGCGGATTGTGCTGCAATCACCGCCAGGAACCCTGCTGCGTGCTTCTTGAAGTAACCCAGCGCTGCGACCTGGGATGCCCGGTGTGCTTCGCATCCGCCGGAGAAAACCAATCGGACGATCCGGATATTTTATACATCAGGTTATGGTACGACTGCATGCTCAAAGCCGGCGGTCCATTCAATATCCAACTTTCAGGTGGAGAACCCTGCCTGCGCGACGATCTGCCCGAGATCATTGCCCTTGGAAAAGATATGGGATTCACCTATTTTCAGGTCAACACCAACGGCTTGAGGCTCGCCGCTGATATCGGCTATTTGGGAAGACTAAAGGATGCCGGTTTGAATGTCGTTTATTTGCAATTCGACGGCACAAATGACCAGGTTTACCGGACCATCCGGGGCAGGAATATTTTCGAACAGAAAGTTCAAGCCATCCGGAATTGCGCACAATTGAAACTCGGCGTGGTACTGGTTCCAACCATCATTCCCGGCGTCAATTCCGGTGATCTCGGCAACATCACCCGCTTTGCGCTGGAAAACTTTCCAACTGTGCGCAGTATTCACCTGCAGCCGGTCAGTTACTTCGGCAGATATCCCAGCGCGCCGGAAAACTCCAATCGCATTACCATCCCGGAATTGCTGCGCAGTATGGAAGAACAAACCGAGGGGTTGGTTCACATGGATGATTTTCAACCCAAGGGCAGCGAGAATTCCTATTGTTCCTTCCATGCCACTTATATCATCCTCCCCGATGGGAGGCTCAGAACCCTCAAGCCCAGGCAGGAACAAACCTGCTGCAGCACGAAACCGGAGAATGCCAGGGAAGGATTGGCACGCTCGAAGAAATTTGTCGCACGCAACTGGATCTTTAAGGAACCTGTTGAACCAGAGGTCAATCATTGGTCCCCTTCACTTGGGGGTTGGGATGAGATTTTGGAACGCGCACAGACTCATCTTTTCTCCATCTCCGGCATGGCGTTTCAGGATGCCTGGAACCTGGATCTGGAATTACTGCAGGATTGCTGCATCAACGTTTCCGCCCCCGACGGAAGACTCATCCCGTTTTGCGCTTATAACCTGACAGATATCCACGGCCGCGCGATCTATCGACCGTCATAAGCAGAATCGACATGCAGATCACCCCCTTGCAGGATTGGATCAAAGCTAAGATTGGCATAAGCCGGATGGAATTCGACCGGGGTGACATCAAGCGCTACCAGCTTGAAAGTATCCGGCACGTCATTCAATATGTCTCGGAACGCAGTCACTTTTACAGGCAACATCTCCTCCACCTAACTCTTCCACAATCATTTCAGGACTTCGGAAGTTTTCCATTTACAACCGCTGAAGATCTGCTTGCCGATCCATCAGGTTTTGTGTGTGTTACCCAGGACGAAATCCAGCGCATTGTCACCCTTCCGACATCTGGAACCACGGGGACAGCCAAGCGCATCTACTTCACGGCAGCCGACCAGGAATTAACCATCGACTTCTTCCGCGCAGGCATGTCCACCCTGGCAGTTCCGGGTGACCGCGTACTGATTCTGCTTCCCGCTCAGCGTGAAGGATCGGTAGGCAACCTGTTACGCCTCGGACTTCAGCGCCTGGGATGCACTCCCTTCCCTCACGGCCCTTTTGACGACGAAGCCGCCATTCTGCGATTAATACGGGAAAACGATATCAACATCCTCGTCGGATCCCCGATTCAGTTGCATCGATTGTTAAGGTGGGATCAGGCTTTTTCCATTTTAAAACACGGTCAGATCCAGAGAGTGCTTGTTTCCACCGACACCCTCCCTGAAACCATCCGGTTGAACCTGCAAATTCATTGGAACTGCGAGGTGTTTGACCATTACGGCATGACCGAAACCGGCCTGGGCGGAGGCGTGGAATGCGCCGCCCACGAGGGATACCACTTGCGCGAAGCCGATCTTTATTATGAGATCATCGATCCCCACACCGGTCAAAACCTGCCAATGGGTCAGCCTGGAGAAGTTGTGGTGACCACGCTCACGAGATTGGGAATGCCCTTGGTGCGTTACCGCACGGGCGATATCAGCCACTTGATTCCCGGCAAATGTTCTTGCGGCTCATTCATTCAGCGCATGGAGAACATTCATGCGCGTATTGCGGCAGGCGTTGAACTCAAATCCGGTCTTCTTTATCCACCCGATTTGGACGAGGTTCTGTTCAAGATCGAATCCATGCTGGATTTTTCTGGCGCACTGGTGCATGGTGCTTCTTCAGATACATTGCGGGTGAATTTACTGACGATAAATGGTGAGAGAGACGACGTTTCCCACCTGGTTATGGACGCACTATGTGCCATTCCTGCCATTCGATCCGGTTTGCAAAGTGGAACACTTCAGGTGGATGTGAATCTTGTCCAAAATCTTCCTTCTCCAGGCAAGGGGATGGTAAAAAGAAGCATACCAATCATGTGATCGATCTCTCAATTTCTTCAGAGATCCTCCGGCAACCACCAAATATCAAAGGTATCGTTGACCTTGATCGATTCCAGAAAAACAGGTTGTGCAGATGGGTACTCGGCGATGGATAAACGTGCAGGACTTGTAATAAATGGAGTGATCCAAGGTGGACAAAGAAACCGTCCATCTGGACGGTTTCTTTTTTCCAGGATTAGGGAGGTTTCCTGGCAGGATATTGACTTTCAGGTTTTTGGCGATTTTTTAATCGAAATTGATAATTTCTAAAATATCATTGTGCAATTTCACATTGCTGGCCAGAACGCTGCGTTGATATGGCGTGAACGGATTTCCATTCGCGAGTGTCACCTTGCCCCCTGCTTCCTGCACGATCAATGATCCGGCAGCAAGGTCCCACGCTTCCAGGTCCATTTCCCAAAATCCGTCCAGTACGCCCGCCGCCACCAAGCAGAGATCGAGAGCTGCCGAACCATCACAGCGCAAGGAGACAACCTTTTTGATCATGCGTGCCCATTGCCTGGAATTATTATCGTCAGTTTCCCATGCGTAATACGGAAACCCGGAGCCAACCAGCGCCTGGTTAAGATCTGCGGTGCTGGACACATGAATTCTTTCGCCATTCAAATAGGCACCCTGCCCAACCTCGGCTGAATAGAATTTTCCTGCAATGGGATCGTGCACCACGCCCAATACGATCTGCCCCTTGCTCTCGAGCGCGATCGAGACGGAAAAGAATGGATAGCCGTGGATGTAATTGGTGGTTCCATCCAATGGATCAATGATCCATCGTTCACCAGTTTGGATGCCATGCGTTGTACCCGATTCCTCAGTCATGGCTGTAATTTCCGGGAACAAGGAGCGTAAGGTTGACAGGATAATTTCTTCGGACCGGGTATCCAGGTCTGTGACCAGGTTGGCGGGTGCCTTTTCTTTGATCACCAGGTTCGTTTTGAAACGATCCCGAAGCAGTTCACCTGCCTTCCCGGCTGCATGAATTGCAGCTTCCATTTTTGTCGGCATGAGTGTTAATCCATGAACGCGCCGCCATTCACATTAATGGCTTCTCCGGTAATGAAATCTGATGCAGGGGATGCCAGGAAGAGCACCGTGGACGCCACATCCTGGGCTACCTGAAGCCGTTTCAATGGTGTATCGGCGACATACAACTCTTTTACCTTTTCCACGGTAACGCCGCGCAAACTGGCTTCCCAGCTCAATTCACGTTCCTGCATGCTGGTTGCCACATAGCCGGGACATACACAATTAGCTGTAATTCCGTATTGAGCCAATTCACCTGCCATGGATTGGGTTAACCCCATGGCTGCGAATTTGGACGCCACATAGTGCGCCAGGAAGGGGGCGTTTCCGCGTTTACTGGCCATGCTGGCAGTGTTGATGATCTTCCCGCGCAGACCGTTTTTGGCATTGACCGGCTGCTTGATCATTTGCCGGGCTGCCACCTGGGAACACAGGAAAATGCCTTTGGCATTGATGTCCATGTTGTAGTCCCAATCTCTTTCGGTTAGATCAATAAAGTGGTTCATGGTGCTTACGCCGGCATTATTTACCCATACATCAACATTACCCCAGAATCCCAACATCTTGGACAATGCTGCTTCAGCATCGGCTGCTTTGGTCACGTTCAATTTGGCCGATTGTGCCTCACCGCCCTCTTTCCGAATCTCCTCGGCTGTTTCATTTGCCCATTCTTCATTAAAATCTGTCACCATAACCCGGGCGCCATTCCGGGCAAGTGTTTGGGCAATTGCTTTGCCAATTCCACGTCCGGCTCCAGTAACAAGGATATTCGTTTTACCCAACGGGATTTCAGGAATTTCGTTCATTGCCATCTTCTCCTAATTGTGAATGTTTACTGCGATTCCGACGTCCTCATTGCCCGCATCAACACAAGGGTTACGATAACGATAAAGACGAGCAAGATAAAGGCCATCGCAGAACTGCGTCCCATATCCAGGAAGACAAAGGCCACTTTATAAATGTAGTAACTGATAGTCTCCGTTGAAGTGCCCGGTCCGCCACGCGTAAGAATATAGACCAGGTCATAAGTTTTCATTGCAGCAATGAAGCGAATGATCAAGGCAACAAGAATGGTGGGTTTCATTAATGGGAGCGTAATATGGAAGAACTTTTGAATCGAATTGGCGCCATCCATTACGGCGGCTTCGTAAAGTTCATCAGGCAGCGATGTAAGCCCGGCCAATAATATTAATAAAATAAACGAGGTCTCGTGCCAGATATCCACAATGATGATGGTTATCATTGCCAATGATTGATTAGCAAGCCATGCCGGTTGAGGAAGCCCAAGCAAACCCAGACTGTAATTAATAATTCCAAGTTCCGGGTGAAGCAGCAGGCGCCAGATCAAACCTACTGTAATCGGCGGCATGAGCATTGGAATAAGCAGTATGAAAAGGTATAAACCACGCAGGCGTATATTTTTCTGGTTCAGAAGTAATGCAAGTCCGAGACCGATCATCAGTTCCAAAACTACAACGCTGGTGGTTAGCACCATGGTATTTTTGATCGCGCTGCCTAAAAGCTTGTCTCCAAAAATACTGGCATAATTGCCGAAAGTGGCAGCTTTGATCCCACCCTGACTTAATATGTAGTCATGGAAGCTGATATAAATTGCGTACAGCATGGGAAAGAGAATGAAGACCCAGATGCCCAGTATTGCAGGGGTTACCAACAACCTGGATGCAAACCGGTCGTAGGGGTTCAATCCCTTTGCCGTTTTTATCTTTCTGCGTAACTTTTTTGCAAATGATAATTCCATTTTTTTCTCGGCTGATGCCTGCCGCTGTGAGGCGGCAGGCATGATAGTAGTAAATGAGATTATTTGTCGGTTAATTCGGCCAATTGTGCTGCAGCAGTATTCAATGCGGCTTCAGGAGTGATGTTTCCGGCAGTGGTCTCAGAAATTGCGATTCCAAGTACTTCAACCACCTGCGGTGCCCGGGAAAGAATCGGGAACATTACCGCTTCGGCTACAATCTTTTCCACCTCATCATAATAGGTATATTTGGCGAGGACTTCCGGATCTTTGAAGACATCAGACCTGGTCGGAGATCCACCCATGAGAGCGCGCTGCTTGGCAATCGGGAAGGACTCAACCCACTGAATGAATTCCCATGCGGCATCAGGATTTGCGGAGGATTTCGGAATAGCCCAACCCCAACCACCCAATAATCCGGCGCCACCAGGAACACGAACAACCTTGATTTTGTCAACAACCGAGGATTTTTCGGGGTCATTAAGTTGAACGATCATCCAGTTATAGGTGATATAGCTGAAAGCCTGGCCCTGGGCCATCATGGCATATGTTTCATCAAAGCCATAAGCAGGGGATCCAGGAGGAGCAGCATTTTTCATTGCATCTGCATACAGAGTTAAGGTTTCTACACCGATCTCGTTATTAATCGCTACAGAACCGTCTTCGTTGTAAATGCTTCCACCCATGGCATACAAGTAGTTCAAGAATTCCATCACCGTGGGATCAGGGCGCAAGCCTTGCATGGCATTGCCGTAAATATCGATCTGACCATCACCGTTGGTATCGCGGGTCATGAATTTGGATAACTCAACATATTCCGGTATGGATGTCGGCATGACAAGGTCTTTTCCAAATTTCTCCTTGTATTCAGCCTGCAGCGCAGGATCTTCCATCAGATCGGTGCGATAGATCAAAGCCATGGAATAGTTGTAGAAGGGGATCATGTAAGCAGTGTCGTTAACCTTGCCAACCATTTCAACCATCGAGGGTAAATAATCATCCAGGTTAATTGTTTCGCTGGTTGCCAATTTTTCATCCAGTGGGTACAACCAACCGGCGCCGACGAACTCGCCAACCCAGTAATTATCCACCACGAGCACGTCATAGGATCCTGATCCTTCTCCAGCTGTGAGCTGCGGGACCAGTTTTTCGTGCATCAGAGCGTAATTTACATCTTCGATGTTTACAGTAATACCCGTTTTTTCAGTGAATTCAGGCAGCAGTTCTTTGATGTAGTCAGTATCGGGAACTGCTTCCATGAGAATGTTGATGGTAACTCCGTCAAACGGTTTCTCAGCAGCACCATTCTCCGCTGCTTCTGTGCCGGTTGCAGAATCTGACTGCGGGGCTTTGGTTGCTTCTGTTGCAGATGATTGTGAGCATCCAGCCAATAATGTGCTTAGAATGAACACAAGTGCAACAATGATTGTCAGTTTTTTAGTCATTATCTTCTCCTTTTTTTCAAATTAGCGTTAATACTCGAACTCATGCAAACCATTTCTTATGAACTCGTTTTCACCTCCTCCTGATGCTCTGTTATTTGATAGCTCCAAAGGTTAAGTTGCGAACGAGAGATTTTTGAATGACAAACGTAAGAACGATAACCGGCAGGATGGTAATTACCGTGGCTGCCGATACGGCACCAATTTGTACACCCTGTTGGGTCCATAAACTGGCAATTGCAACAGGCAATGTTCGTGTGTTCTTTCCTGTGAGTACAAGGGCAAAAAGAAATTCGTTCCAATTCATGATGAAACTGAAAGTTCCCGCTGAAATCAATCCTGGTAAGGCGACCGGGAATATTATTTTGAACAACGCCTGCAACCGTGAACATCCATCGATCATGGCGGCTTCGTCAAGGTCAACCGGGATGGATTGGAAGAAACCGATCAGGATCCAAACTGTATAAGGGAGGTTGAAGGACAAATAGGCAATGATCAAACCCGCTGGAGAATCCCAGATTCTTAAGGTTTGGAAGATCAAGTAAATTGGAATGACCAGCGCGATCGGCGGAAGCATTTGAGTGCTCAACATGCTCAGCCTTAAGAATGATCCACCTGTTTTAAAGCGGGCAATTGCATAGGCTGCAAGTGATCCAATGATCAATGCCACTGCGGCTGCACCCAGCGAAATATAAATGCTGTTCCATAAATATTTTTGAAAAGGATATTGCTGGAAAATCACGCGATAGTTGTCAAATGTCGGAGTAAAGAACCATTCAGGTGGAATCTTATAAGCGATCAACCGATTTGCCAGAGAAGTTCGAATTATCCAGATAATCGGAAGCAAAATGGCAAGCGATGCAATAATCAGTATTAAGTTCGAGAGAACAGTGTTGAAAAATCTTTTTGTGCGGCTCGACATATCTTCTCCTGCTATTAATTACTCTTAGTCTTCTTTCATCCTTCGAGTGCTGCCACCCGGTTGAAGTTTTGAATATTATCGAGATAAATTTCCTTGTAAATCGAAAAATACTCGTTGTATTTCAAGTGCTTTTCTGGGTCAGGCACAGTCGTAGCCTTGAGTTCGATGAATTTCTCGATCTCACCCCAATCGGTAAATATGCCCGCGCCCTTTCCTGCAATGAAGGCTGCTCCCAATGAAGATCCCGGATGGTGCGCAACTTCTTCAAGCGGGAAACCTATCACGTCTGCCGTAACCTGCCGCCAGAGCTGGCTGCGAGCACCGCCATTGGCGACGCGCACACGCGAAATTTTGAGCCCGTGGGTGGTCAATACCTCGATATGATGCTGAAAACCGTAAGAAATTCCCTCCAGGATCGCCTTGTAGAAATGAGCCCGCGTATGCTGCAAGGACAGGCCGAACAATACTCCACGTGCCAGAGGGTTGAAAATGGGAGTCTTCTCACCGAGGAAATAAGGCAGTAATACCAATCCATCTGAGCCGGGGGGGATATCCTTTGCTTCATCATCCAGAACAGAGTAGTCACACCCGGGTGCAAAGTTGTTTCTGAACCATTTGATGATCGAGCCGCTGGATGCCATGCAGCCATTGATCAGGAACAACCCCGGGATATCGTGATAATCCAGGAAGAGGCGTTCATCCATATCCAGGTGATCCAGTGAATAAAGGATGTCCCCTGCTCCACCTAATTTTATGAGCAGGTTCCCATTTTCCTTCACACCCACCGAAAAAGCCGACGCCACATGGTCTGCGCTGCCGGCTACCACCGGAGTTCCAGCAACAAGCCCAAGTGCTGAAGCAGCCTGGTTGGTAACGTGCCCGATGATATCGCTGGGCATGTGGACTGGAGGAAGTTGTTTACGAGTGATGCCGGCAATTGATAAAAGGTCCTCGTCCCAATCTTCCTTATGCAGGTCGAACAAACCACTTTCCAGTGCCCAGTTCCTTTCGAGAACTGGCTCCCCGGTAAGGAGAAAGTTGATGTAATCATACGATCCCATGACCCAGCGGGTTTGCCTGTATTTTTCAGGTTCATTTTTTGCAAGCCAGATCAACTTGGGGCCAATACTCTGCTGGGTTATTGCACTGCCAGTGAGGTCGAATACTTTTTTCTCATCAACCTGGGATTTAAAGTAATCAATCTCCAGGTAAGATCTGGCATCATTTTGCTGGATGGAGTTGCGCAATGGTTTGCCGTTCGAATCCACAAGGATGAGCGTTGGAACCATACCGCTGACGCCAATGCAAGAAATTTGATGTGCGGTGATACCTGCTTCCGTGAGGCAATGTGGAATTGCCCTGGTGAGGTTATCCCACCATTCCAGAGGATCCTCCTCAGCCCAATTCGATCGCGATGAAATAAGAGTGGAAGGTTCGGATACCTCAGCATGAATGCGCCCATCATCGCCAATGATGATCACCTTGGTGGCGGTGGTACCAATATCTATACCCAGCAGATAATTCGTCATGGTTAATTCCTCTGGCGAACTTCGTTAACCTGTTTCATGAACGCTTTCACACGTTCAGGATCGACGGGATTCCAGGTTTTGCCATCCACTTTTAATGAGGAGCCAACGATTGCCCCATCCGCAACCTGCAGGAATTGTTGGATATTTTCGATCTTTGCTCCAGTATTCAGAAGCACCGGAACAGTATCACCGACCGCCGATTTTGCTTCTTTTATCCAGGATAAATCAGGTCCGACACCCGCCATGGGCCCGGCAATGAGAATGGCGTCGACAAGGGTGGAAACAACAGCGCTGTGGGCTCTTTGTGCAATGGATCTTGTTCCAAGCGGCGAGGCAAATTCGGGAGTAATGTTCGCAAAGATACGCACATTCTCGGCATCAATGGACTTCCGATACCTGAATATTTCCGCTGCATCGGGTGCCCATATCCCCATGTCACTTTCATATACACCGGTTACAACTTCACGAATAAATGATCCGCCAGTCGCCTTGGCAACAGCCAACGGTGCCCTGGCATTCCATAAGAAATCCACACCAAACGGCCGATCTTTCGGACGTAATTCAGTAACGATCGAACTCATTACCGCAACCGCCTCGAAATCGGCATTGAATGTGTACGGGCGGTCATCTTCATTGCAGAACATGATTGCGTCGACACCATTTTCCAGTAAATTTTTTACATCTATTCGCATCGATTCCAGGATTCCATCCACTCCCCTTTTCGCATCGTATCGTGGAGTTCCCGGCAGTGCAGGAAAATGCGCCATGGCGATGATGGCCTTCTCCACGCCGAATAGATCTTTGATCATACTTGTCATATAATTCTCCTTAACGCCCTTGCTGGGTTTTTTTGTTTGCTCATTTCGTCGATAATCCTTGTTTACTTTTAAGATCTGCTAAAAAATTGCGCAGCATATTATGAAATAAAAATCCACAGACTGGTCGTTAAAGTCTGTGGGTTGTTGAAATTCTACCAATTCGGTCCTTTTCGCTTAACAATGAACTTATACAATCCCGGGATATGATAATCGACTGAATGCAGGATCGGCAGATTGTTGGCATCATAATCTGTCTGGGTAATGCGCATTAGCGGAAATCCCTTACGAACTTCCAGTATGGCAGCCAATTGAGCCGTGGCGGCAACTGGCAACAATTCTGCATTCCCGTAAGCGATGTTCATCCTCAACGTGGAGGCATAATATTCATAAAGTGATTCGGTTTCCGGTTTAAATTCCTCCAGGGCATTTTTCCCGACGCGCTCCAGGGGAATGGTGTTTACGGACCAAACAATCGGTCGCCCATCCTGAGTACGTACACGTTCCACAACCACTACAGTTGAACCCTCTTCGATTTCGAGGTCGGCAGCCATTGACGGTGATGCTGATTCAGTGCGTATCTTGATGCCTTTTGTCCCTGGTGTATGGCCCGCCTCTTCGATCATTTTCGTGATGCCGAAATTAAGGCTCAGGTCTTTCACGATCGGCAGACCGGCAACAAAGGTTCCCAACCCTCTACGACGAACGATCAAGCCCTGCCCTTCGATTGCACGCAGAGCTTCACGCAGGGTCGTTCTCGATACACCCAGCATTTTTCCGAGTTCGGCTTCGGAGGGCAACTGGCTTCCTTCTGCATACTTGCCAGTTAATATCGCGTCTCGAATCGCATCTATGCAAACCCGCGTAAGGGACGCAGATTCCAATCTGGTAATCAAGGGAGTTTGAACAGGAGCATTCATATGATCAGGGTTCAGACCTCATAATGGTTTTGAAATATCCAACCAATGCAAGATATTCTTTTAAAACGCATTCATAACAATCTGTTCGACAACGTTGTTCGTAATGCCTGTCAATGACCGATAAAAGTGTAGCGGAAAGCACTTGTATTATAGCATGACATGTGACATAATACAATTACATTACATCCAATTGCCAGTGACATATTGCTTGGTTTTTAACAATACCCACCACGGCGTTAATTTACTCTACTCTTTTAATTCAACATGGAAGGTGAGCAATGATCAGAATCAAAGAGGAATTGAAGATCGAAGTTGCAAGATCGGCAAAATTGCTTATCGAGAAAGGTCTGACCCCCGGACGCGACTTCGGCGACACCAGCCTTCGGGACAAAGAATCGGGTTTAATCTACATACTTCCTCGCCCCTCAATCCACCAGCCAATATGTGATTGGAACCAGGTTGGACCTGATGATGTTTCCATCATCAATATTCAAGGAGAGAATGTCGGCGATCCAAATATCCTTCCGACCGTAGAAGCCCCCATGCACCTGCGCATTTATCAGGAGCGCCCGGAGGTTTATGGTATCGTGCACAGCCATGGAGAGTGGTCTTCCGTTTTTGCCGGCGTGAGGCAAAGCATCCCCTCCGTCACGTTGGACGCCCTGGAGACGATTGGCGTGGAGGAAATCAAATGCGCCGAATATGCACGCATCGCCACCAAGGAATTGGGAGACAATGTCGTCAAAGCATTGGGTAAGAAATCCAAAGCGGCGTTGATGGCCAACCACGGCGCAGTATGCGTCGGAACCAGTTTGGACGAGGCATTTCTTGTGGCATATTTGCTCGAAAAGGTAAGCATGCAGGTGATCTTCGGCCATATACTGGGCAAACCGATCACCATCACTTGGGAAGATTTCGGCGATGCCCCAACTTATGAGGATATGGTCCCCCAGGAGCAGTAATACACACTTCCAGAGAATAAACCTGGAATAATGGGCATACCAGGTGATATTTGCGACTTCTGGATTTTTACAAATCCCAACAGGTTTTTATATACAGAAAGGGTTGATCCTGTGTCATCAACCCTTTTTTAAATAAAAACAACGCATGACTACTTCGTTGAAAAATATTTCCAGTTTCGGATTGATCAATTGGAAGACCACCAACCGTCACAGTAAATAAATTCATTTCCTCCGCGGAAACCAGGGAATGAAGGCGCTGGTGGTTTCGATATATTCCTGATAGCCGGGTCGGGATTGCATTGTCTTTTCCAACAGCGCAACCCCGGATACGCGCAGAAGAAAGAGCGTCATCAGTACCGGGCTGACGATCGTCCACCAGCCCCCGGCGCTCGCTGCCAACAGGTAATACCCCCACCACTGCGCCGAATCGCCGAAGTAATTGGGATGGCGCGTGTAGCGCCATACACCGATGTTCATAACCTTGCCCTTGTTCTCTGATTTTGCCTTGAAGTGCGCAAGCTGGTAATCGCCAACCGCTTCGAAAAAGAATCCGATCAACCAAACAAATACACCAAGGAAGTCGAGAACAGTCAAACGATCAGGAAAAGCGCGGTATTGAGCAGCCAGGAGGGGCAAGGAAATGATCCACATCAGCGCGCCCTGCAGCAGGAACACCTGGAAAAAGCTCCACCACCACCATCTCTTGCCGTTCTCACTCCGCCACTTTTGATAGCGGAAATCCTCCGGTTTTCCCCAGTTTCGGCGCAAAATATGGATCGAAAGGCGCAATCCCCAGATGGTCACCAGAGCACCGATCAAGAGTTTTCGCGGCAGATACCCCTCCGGGGTGAGGGCAAAATAGATCCAATTGGCGATCACAAATCCAGCCCCCCAGAAAATGTCCACAATACTGGCGTTCTTTAGAAGCAGGCTGAGAAGCCACAGCAGTAACATCAACACCAGGATGGCTCCGCCAACGGTCAGGAAAATTGAGATAAATTCCATTTACACTCCCATGAATTCGTGGGTCAATTTTTGCCCACAATCGCGAATCCCACCGCTCCCGGTCCAATATGTGCACCAATAACGGGGGTGATGTTTACCGACAAAATCTCTCCGTGTGGGAGTAAATGCGCCGCTTTGCTTTTCAAATCCTCGATCTTTTCTCCGGCATTGGTATGCACCATGGCCACACGCTCCAGCGGACTAAAAGACTCCAGCATTTCCACCAGGCGCGTCAAGGCACGATCGCGCGTGCGCACCTTTTCGTTTACCGGTTTACCATCGTGCATGGTTAGGATGGGTTTGATCTGCAGCAAAGATCCCAGGTTGCTCATCCAGCGGTTCATGCGTCCCGATCTCTTTAAAAACTCAAGTGTATCCAGGGCGGCAAATACACGGGTTTGTTTGATCTGTACTTCCAACGCTTCGACAATCTCCTTCAAGGAATGACCCAGTGAAGCCATTTTTGCAGCGGTCTCCACTGCGAAACCTGTTCCCAGGCTAAGCTGTCTCCCATCAATGACGTGCACTGCGGCGGTAACCGTTTCACGAGCGGCAGTTCGCGCCACATCGACCATGGCGCTGAGTGCTTCGGAAATATGTATGGAAAGAATATCCTGCGCCCCTTCCTCCGCAAGTGCGTCGTACACTGCCTTGAATTTCAATGGTGAAGGAACAGCCGTGGTAGGATGCACCGGGTACTCAGGCAGTTTTTGGTAAAATTCTGATCTGGTGATGTCGATACCATCCAAATACTCTTTTTTACCTACATTAATGTATAGTGGAACGACCTTGATCTGATATTTTTCGATGATTTCGCTGGGAAGATCACAGGTGCTGTCGGTAACGATGCGAATGGCCATGCCTGCCTCCTAAATTACCAGGATGATTCCAAACACTATCTCGATTGCCAGACTGATGATATTGGAATTATCAAAAGACCTGTCAAACACCATTGAAAAAATTCGGGCTGCAGCTATCGCCAGGTATCCAATGCCAAGCATGCGGTAAGCAGGAGCGCCCAAAAATAAGGGGGCAATTCCCAAGGCAATGAACAATCCGCCAAATATCGCACGGATTTCAGAGACACCGCGTACGCCACTGGCTGTCAACCCGGTGAACCCATAAACGGCGTCCGGTTTCACCAGCGCCAGCACCCCGGTGGCAGCAGTTGCGAGAGCTGCAATGATTTTCAATACAGATAATACATTCATTTTCATCTCCAAATCAACTATTAATTTTATCGATCAGGTCGAGCAATTCAGCATTTTCAGGGATGTCGGACATGGAGTGACCGTAATGCACGTAACGCGCAGTCCCGGTTTTATCCACAATCACCTGAGCCGGCATCCTGCCCAATTTGAACAGGTTGACTTCCTGACCATACAATTTAAGAACAGTGGCCTTTGCGTCAGGCAAACCGATGAACGGCAGGTCATTTTCCTGCCAATAACGAGAAAATTGGTCGGCATCCTCAGGACCCACAACCACCACCCGGGTATCGCGTTTTTCGAATTCAGAAAAATCGCAGCGCAACTGCGCCATATGCCGGCGGCAGAATGGTCAGGTAAAACCACGATTGAACACCAGCAAAACATTGGATTTTCCTTTGAAATCGGAGAGCCTGACCGGTCCTCCGGTGAAATCATTCAATAGAAAATCCGGCGCAGGACAATCAAGTTCCACTCGTGGCATGCTTCCCTCTTCCTGATTAGTGTCATTACCTGCAATATTGAAACTCTTATCCCTGCCTGGTCTTCGGCCGCATTGCAGCGGCGATCACCAGTGTTAAGGCCACCAACCCAAATACGATCCATGTTGGGATGGCCACTGATGGAACGGCTGCATGTTTGATTGAAATGCCTGCCAAAGCCCACAGGATCACCAGCGCATAAGCAATATCGCGCCGGGTGAAATTCATCAGCAGAGTGATCACCAGTACAGCAGCCAGAACGATCCACATCCAGGTCACATTCGAGAGACCGAACCGGTTCCATTGGAGATAATCCAGCAGCGAGGTGACATTCGCAACGGTAGCCACCGTAATCCACCCCAAATAAATGCTAAATGGGACGTGCACTGCCCACTTTTCAGCCACGGTAACCCGGTTTGATTGAATCCCTAGTTTTAAGTAGGTAAGGATGAGGGTCAAGAGGAGCGCGAGCATGGCCAGGATGGTGAAAGGAAATTGCTCATAATGCCAGAGAAAGATCCAAGCGCTATTGGCCAACCCACCCAACACGATCCACCAGCCTGTCGCCCGCAGGCGCGGATTTTCGCGCTGTTTAGGCATTGCCTGATAAATTGCGTAAGCGATCAGTCCAATGTAGATCAATCCCCAGATCGAGAACACATACCCTGCCGGGACAAAGTAGACAGCGAAGCGATCCGAGATCTGCCCGGTGTTCAAACCGTTCAACGGCAAAGCGTTGGCAAGGATATTCACCACCAGTGTAAGCAACACTGAAAAAATCACAGCAATTTGACGCAGAGTATCTTTCATCTTTTCTCCTTGAATAACCAATAAATCGGTATCAACGCATATATATTAGCAAATTTTCTTAACTTTGTCAATATATTGTACAGATTTATCTTGACATTATCTGTACAACATTGTACAATTTCATTATGAATTACCTAATCTTTTGGTTGCTCAACAAAACGGTAGCATGATGAAAAAAAACAACGACAAACCCGTCTACAACCTGAAAGCCGTTTTAAAGGAAACCGGCTTAAAAGCCGAATTGTTGCGCGCCTGGGAGCGACGGTATGACCTGCCCAAACCACAGCGAACCGCAGGCGGGCACCGTCTTTATTCAGATCATGATATCGCTGTCATCAAATGGCTGCGTGCCCGCCAGGACGAAGGATTCAATATCAGCAGCGCGGTGGAATTGTGGAAAGAAATTACCGGCGGAGGACGGGATCCTTTTTTAGTGTATTCAGCCTCGCTTTCAGATGAGACCTCACCCGAGTCTACAACCAATATCCAAATTGATAATCTCAGAAATAACTGGTTGAATGCCTGCAAAACATTCAACGTCAACGATGCAGAGGATGTCATCAACCGCGCATTATCGATGTACCCAATGGAGACGGTGTGTTTCGAGCTGCTTCTACGAGGTTTGAACGAGATTGGTGGATTATGGATGCGTGGTGAACTATCCGTTCAGCAGGAGCACTTCGCGACCAATCTCGCCAAACAACGAATTGAGACTCTCATAGCGCTGACGCCAAACCCCGCCCGCGAACAAACCTTTTTGCTTGGTTGTCCCGCAGGAGAATTGCATACTTTTTCACTCCTGGTACTCAACCTTCTTCTACGCCGCAAGGGGTACAACGTGATCTATCTCGGCGCCAGTATTCCGTTGGACCAACTGGAACAAACTGCCGCTCTCATCCGCCCCACAATGGTTATTCTGGCCGCGCAGCAACTAAATACCACCCCTGGTTTACGGTCGGCAGCAATCCTCTTCCAAGGGATGAACATTCCCCTGGGATACGGCGGCCTGGTCTTCAACCGCTTACCCGCACTGCGGGAAATAATACCCGCGACATTCCTGGGAGAGAATCTTGAAAATGTGCCGGTCATGATCGAAAAAATGATCGTCGACCCTTCCTCCTTTTCAACACCCCCCAAAGAGATTAGCCAATATTCGGATGCCGCGGCCATTTATCAGACAAAATCGTTATCGATTGAAGCAATTGCCATGGAATATTTGCGGAATGCGGGTATGAACAATGAGTATCTCTCCGAAGTCAATGCCTTTTTCTCCTCCAATCTTTCAGCCGCGTTGGAGATGGGAAAACCAGCTTATATGGAACCTGACCTGGCGTGGGTGAAACAGCTGCTTGCAGACCGCAACATTCCAACATCCAGCCTCGACTTGTACCTGGATGCGTATTCTCACGCCGTTGGTTCAATTATGGGAAAAGCCGGTCTACCTATTACTGAATGGATTTCTTCCTACCGGTCAAGAAACAAATAGAAATGGAGTCGTTATGTCTCGAGATCAAAAAATTGAATTTAACCGTGACGCCCCGGATCTGATCCTGCACGATACTTCAGGGGAAGCGGTCCGGCTTTCCAGTCTTTGGGCAAAAAAACCTTTATTACTTTCGTTTACACGCCATTTTGGCTGCACCCAATGCAAGGAAATGCTGGATGAGATCGTATCCGGAAAAGAGCGCATCACCAATGCCGGATTGGAGATTGCTGTGGTCATGCAAGCCGCACCTGAAGCGGCAAGGAATTTTGCCCAGCGCTTTGCACCCGGTCTGCTTTGCCTGGCAGACCCCGAAAGGAAAGCCTATCAGGCCTACGGCTTGGAGCGTGGAAATCTATTCCAAACATTTCTCAACCCCAAAGTGTGGTCGGCGGTCTCCAGGTCTCATAAAAAAGGTTACAAAGTGGAACCCCCGCCCGAAGGTCAGGACGCTATGCAGATGTCAGGAACATTCATTATCAGTACGAACGGAAAAGTGATCCTTCCATATTATTACGATAATATCGCCGACCATCCCTCGCTTGATCTGTTGTTGAACGGGGTTCTCTCCACCCGATGGGATAAACCTTTCGACGGACCCATTGGTCCGCGCGTCGAGTAGTATCGGAGCCGTACCCATGCGAAATCTATTATCAATTTCAGGATATCTTGCAATAAAGGAAATCTGGCGCAACCGCGGCCGTTTTCTGCTGGTCAGCCTGGTGATCGCATTGATCACACTGCTTGTTTTATTCATCGCTGCGCTTGGCGAAGGATTGGGGAACGGTAACCGTGAATACATCTCAAAACTCAACGCAGAATTGATCGTTTTTCAGGCCAAATCAGATTATTTGATCCAGGCAAGCCGCCTGGGCATGAGTCGCCTGGACGCGGTCAGAAACGTGGCAGGGGTCGAAGACGCCGGGCCGTTGGGGACAGCAAGCGTGAACATACTCGATAGTTCCGGTTCAAATCCTCTCAAAGTTGCCCTCCTGGGCGTCGATCCCGGCCATACAGGCGAACCGTTGGCAATAGAAGGTAGGCAGATGGCAGATGAGCGGTCGGATGAAGCTATCATAGATAAAAATACCGCCATTCGCACAGGACTGAAAACTGGAGATTTTCTTACAGTACGCGTGACCCAGGGAACAGAGGATAAATTATACGACCTGCGGATCGTAGGTGTAACAGACGGTCAGCAATACTCATTACAGCCTTCCATATTTGTCCCATTTCTCACCTGGGACCGCATTCGTCCTAAATCGGAAGCCGAGATCAACAGTTCAAGCCCGGTGGCCAACGTGATCCTGGTCAAAGTACAGGATGCCACACAAATCGAGCAGGTCAGTTCACTCCTGGTTTCGAACATCGAAAATGTGGAGGTTGCTACACTCAAGGAAGCGATCCAGGCATTACCCGGTTATTCAGCACAACAAAGTACATTGAACACCCAGGGAGCTTTCACTCTTTTCATTGGCATTCTTGTGATCGGCGGCTTTTTTCAGATACAAATCCTGCAAAAAGTATCCCAGATCGGTGTACTCAAAGCCATCGGCACCACAAACCCTGCCGTGGCAGCCGCTTCCGTGATCCAGATCGTTGTCGTCACAATGATTGGGGTTGCGATTGGCGGTTTTCTGACTTTTCTTTTTTCGCTTTTCTTTCCACCTACAGTACCCATAGTTTTCAATGGCACTACTTCGGCAATTGCCATCATCGCCCTGCTTCTTATCGGTCCTCTGGGTGGATTGGTATCGATTCGATACGCCGTGCGCATTGAGCCATTGAAAGCAGTTGGGTTGTCCTCTTAATGACAGGAAATGACTTATGACTTCATATGCACTTGAAACAAGATCTGTAGCAAAAACTTACAATACCGACTTCGGAGAAATTCACGCCGTCGATGAAGTATCCCTGCAAGTGAGTGCTGGTGAATTGGTGGCTCTCGTGGGACCCAGCGGATCTGGAAAGACAACCATGCTTTCCATGCTCGCCGCACTGTTGAAACCCAGTTCAGGGCAAATCCTGCTCGATGGGGTCGACCTGGCTGCAGTTGGCGAGAAAGAGAGGGTTGCCATGCGCCGCGAGAAGATCGGGTTTACCTTCCAGGCAAACAACCTGGTGCCCTACCTGAGCGCCGTGGAAAATGTGGAACTGATGCTTCGCCTGAATCACAAACTCGATAAAACCGGGAGACTGCGCGCGCGTGAACTGCTGGCCCGGCTGGGGTTGGGTGAGCGCCTGCACAATTTGCCCGGACAAATGTCTGGCGGTCAGCAGCAGCGTGTGGCAATTGCCCGCGCTTTGATCCACAATCCAAGCCTTGTGCTGGCAGATGAACCAACGGCCAGCCTGGATACCGAACGCGCTTACCAGGTTGTTGAAACCTTTTCCAGCCTGATCCATGAGCAACAGCGGGCAGGGATCATGGTCACCCATGACCTGCGCATGTGTGAATATGCAGACCGTGTACTGCAAATGCAGGATGGAAAACTGGTTCAGATTTTTTCAACCCGTGAAGAGATCACAGGGCTGATCAAGGGCAGCCGGCACTAAATTGTTGGCATGAACATTTGGTGGATTCGAAGAGATTTGCGGATCAATGATAACCAGGCATTGATCTCTGCTTTAAACCATGGAACAGGCGTTTTGCCTGTTTTCATACTTGATGAACACCTACTCAAGGCATCCAATGGGAAACGTGGGATGTTCCTGATTTCAGGTCTGCAAAAACTGGACGAGGATTTGCGGCGGCTTGGGTCCCGATTGATCGTGCGTAGCGGAGACCCGGTGGATGAAATACCGCGGCTTGTTGCTGAAAGCGGATCTGAATGCGTTTTTGCAGAAGAGGATGTCACTCCTTATGCCCGGCGCAGGGATGCATCTGTGGCCAAACAGGTGAAAATGCGCCTCAACGGTGGTCTGACCATCCATCCTCCCACCGCGGTCGTAAAATCTGATTGCCAGCCCTACACAGTGTTCACCCCTTACAGTCATTTTTGGAAATCTCTGCCGTTAAGCGAGAAAGCGCTATCTGCGCCAAGGAAACTTCCGCCAGTCCCGAATATCCCCTCGATCCTTCTTCCCGATCCAATCGTGCCGGATTTTTTTGCGGCGGGTGAATTTGAGGCTCAACGCCGCTTGGATGAATTCTTGAGAGGACCTATCTTTGAATATGCCAACGGACACAATCGTCTCGATCAGGAAGGCACATCCACCCTCTCACCCTACCTGCATTTCGGGATGCTGTCCGCGCGCCAGGCATTCGCAGCTTCACGTCAAGCCGAAGAGGCGGCTTCCGACGCCCGTTCCCGGTCAGGCTGCGAAACCTGGCGAAACGAACTCATCTGGCGGGAGTTTTACCAATCCATTCTTTTACATTTTCCATTTGTGCTGAAGACTGCGTTTCGCCCTTCGATGAGAAACATAACCTGGAGGAATTCTTCAAGTGATCTCGAAGCATGGCAAAACGGGCGTACCGGATATCCGGTAGTGGATGCCGGTATGCGTCAATTGGCTTCCATCGGATGGATGCATAACCGCGCACGCATGATCACTGCATCTTTTCTGGTCAAACACCTGTTGATCAACTGGCAGGAAGGTGAACGCTGGTTCATGCAGACGCTAGTAGATGGAGACCTGGCGTCCAACAACGGCGGTTGGCAGTGGGTTGCCGGCACTGGCACGGATGCAGCACCTTACTTCCGCATTTTCAATCCCATCCTTCAAGGAAAGAGATTCGATCCGGAAGGTCATTACGTACGTAAGTGGGTACCTGAATTGGCAAATGTGCCCACCCGCTTGATCCACACACCGTGGCAAATGACATTGGAAGAACAGAGGAGATTTGGGGTATTCATCGGGCGCAATTACCCGGCACCGATCATTGAGCACAATTTCGCCCGCCAGAGAGCCCTACTGGCCTTTAGGGGATTGGGTTCAGTTGTCAATTGAAAGCCAATCGAATCGTGTGCGATATAACCACCAGACCAGATCAACTTTAAAATGAGTTGGCGACTCTCCTCAATGCAATAATTCGGCGAAAAGTGCTTTCTTGAAACAACTAATTTGAATCGCATATTGATCAGTCAGAAAACCCAAATAACGTTTCTATTTCAAACCATGCTCCCAAAGAAGTTCTTCATTGGTTAGAATTTCCTGAGTACCTCCCGCCATCACAATTCTCCCGTTGTCCATAATGATGGTTTTTCCAGTCAATTGGTTTGCCAGGTCGAGATCGTGAGTGGCGATGATCATGGTTTGAGGTAAACCTTGCAGCAGGGAGATCAACTCGCGGCGCGCCCTCGGATCCAAACCAGCGCTGGGCTCATCGAAAACCAGAACGCAGGGATTCATGGAGAGGACAGTTGCTATCGCCGCCCGCTTTTTCTCCCCATTACTTAAGTGATACGGATTTCGTTCTTCATATCCTCTCAAGCCAACCTGCAGCAGAGCGTCTTTGACCCTTTCATGGATTTCCTGTTTCCCCAAACCTTGATAAATCGGACCAAACGCCACGTCTTCATATACCGTCGGAGAAAACAACTGGTCCTCTGAGTTCTGAAAAACCATCCCCAGCCGAGCTCGAATTTCCGGAAGATTTGCTTTTCTCAAAGTTATCCCGTCCACCTTCACCGTTCCCTCACCCGCCAGGATTCCATTGAGTTGCAGCAGTAACGTGGATTTTCCAGCCCCGTTCGGGCCCAATAGTGCAATTTTCTCCCCATCTTCGATCCGAAGATTGATATTCTTAAGTGCTTTTTTACCGTCAGGGTAGGTGTAGTCCAGGTCGATAACTTCAATCATTACATTAATCCTAACCACCCGTGAGCAGACCCAGGGCGAAGATAGATATGAGGAATCCCGTACCCAAAAATAGAATGGTTTTTCCACGTTGATCGATCGGGGTCATTTCAAAGGCAGGAAGATTTCCGGAATACCCACGGGAGGTCATCGCGGCGTATACACGATCACTCCTCTCCAGGGAACGCAGAAAAAGGCTTCCTGCCATTCCTCCAGTCACGCGTGCCATCCATACCATTTTTTGAAGATTGTTTGCGCCTCTTACACTCATCGAACTCCGGCTGGAGCGCGCGCGCATCATGCGGCGTACCTCATCGGCAATCACAAAAAAATATCTCCACATCAAACCAATAATATCGGTAAACAATGCAGGAACTTTCAATTGTTTCAATGCAATTACAACATCTTGGAAACGGGTGGTGGCAGTGAAGAGAATTGCGGCTTGAATTGAAAGGCAGCATTTAATAAAAATGCCAATAAACTTCATGCAGCCGGGATAACTCAAATTCACATGCCAATCTCCTAAAATTGATATCGAGAAAAATGGCGGTGGGCCCATGAACATGAGCGGGACAGCAGCCAATGCAAAGGGGAGGGCGAATAACGAGCGTTTGACCAGGAAAAGAAAGTTCAAACTCGAGAAAATTGCCATGGATAAGATCACGGCAAGAAAAAGAATGAATGAAGGCCAGGCATTATTTGGCACCAGGTTGATGAAAATAATAATTCCCAGGGTTAGGATCAATCTCACCCTGGAATCGATTGCCTGAAAATCACCGGTGTTTGGTTGATACAAATCTTGCACGGATCAATCCTGAGGGTTCTCTTTCGATCTTCGCTGCCTCTGCACCCTTCCCATACCCAATGCCACACCAAAGACAATAACCACACCAATAATACCGGCTACGATCGTTGCCAGGGATTGGCTGGATATGCCTGGAAAGGCATAATCGGGTATCAATTGATAAAACGCATTTCGGGCATAATGCAGAAACTGGTTTTGCTCAGCCACCCATTCCAACCCATCAGGGTGGTTGGATGCCAGCGGGGCAAGGACGGCAAGAATTACCCCAATCAAGATTCCTCCAGCTACAATACCCCTGGTATTGGAATTCTGAGGATTTTCCCAATGAAGCAAATCCCGGCGGGCAGTGAGCATCACTGCCAGAGCGCCGGAAGTGATCAGGCCTTCGCCAATACCAATCAATGCATGGATGCCGCTCATTGCTGGGATTACCACGTTTGCAGGAGAAGTTCCCGACAAGGCAAGTTGAATCGAGCAGGAAAGAGATGCAACGAAAATGGACAACCAGGCTGCGATAAATCCGGAAACAAACAACCCCCGGGGGTGTTTTCCAATCAAACTCTGGAGTATCGAATATACGGCATGCGAAACAAAGACCCCAACAATTGCCATGTTGAAAATATTGGCACCCAGAGCAAGGATGCCGCCATCTTGAAATACCAACGCCTGAACTGAAACCACGGAGGTCATAACCAAAACAGCTGCCCACGGACCCAGGACGATGGTAGCCAGCGCTGCTCCCAGCAAGTGCCCTGAAGTTCCTCCGCTGACACTGAAATTCAACATCTGCCCGGCAAAAATTGCGGCCGCCATGACACCCATCAGGGGAATTCTTCGCTCCCCCAAATCCTTATTCGTCCTCCGCAGCGCAATTCCGATGACAACCATGGAAACTATCCAAAAAACTATGGACACCAAGACCGACAGAAACCCGTCAGGAATATGCATGGGCTGTGGTGAAAGCAATAAGGGGTTTGGCATTGGTCTCCTGCTAAAAATAAGATGCTAGAATGATCAATGTGAGTAAAAACAATTATAATTCATAATATTGCAAATGCAAATTATTGCATTTAGCAGAGAGAAATCAAATGCGCCAATCCTCTGTTGAAAAAATTATCATTGAAATATTATCGATGAAGGATTCCCATCGATCATCGCAGCAGATCTATGAAGAAATTCGCAACCGCCTTCCAGCCGTTAATCCTTCCACTGTGTATCGGGCGCTTGACCGCATGGTGGATCATGGTATCGTCTCAGTTTCGGATATTGGTCAGGGAGCATTAGTGTTTGAAATCCTAACGAACGACCTGCACCATCACCTGGTTTGCAGTAAATGCGGAAAATTGACTACCATCGGTCAGGGACAAGTTGAGGATTTTTTCTTGAAGATCGAAAGCGAGAACAATTTCAAGATTTTAACGAATCATCTGATATTGTTTGGAATTTGTGGAGATTGTAAAAAATCCGGTTTATCCGATTGATTTCCCCTTAATTGAATGTTGATGAAATTCGCCCCGATTCTTTGACCATTGGCTATGAGAAGTATTAATCTTCTCCAGGCGTGTTTGCCCGGAATTATCCTTTGACCAAGATCAAGAAGAGTCCATCGATCAAACAGGATTTTTGCGATAGAACCAGCGTTTTGCGGCTTCGGCAGACAAAGCATAAGCAATAACGATGGTAAATATCACCAGCAAATAATCCAAGGGTAGAGGGGTAAAACCCAAGAGGTGTGCAAGAGGGGAATAAGGCAAAAGCAATGTGCCCAGCATGACAATTCCCGTAACGATCAGCATCGCCCGGCTGGGACGGCTGCGGGTGAAAGGCAAACGAGAGCGTAAAACAAAAACTACAACTCCTGCAGATAGAATGGATTCGATGAACCAGCCAGTTTGAAAACTTTGTTCGCTGGCTTTCATTATCCACAGCAGTACGCCAAAAGTGGCAAAATCAAAGAGTGAACTCAGTGGGCCGAATGTCAACATGAAACGACGGATGAATTTAATGTCCATACGACGAGGGCGTTCGATCATCACATCATCCACCCTGTCATTGGCTATCGTCATCTCCGGTAAATCAGTCAGAAAATTGATCAGCAAGATTTGCTTGGGCAGCATGGGAAGGAAAGACAGAAAGATCGAAGCGCCCGCCATGCTGAACATATTCCCGAAATTGGCGCTGGTTGCCATGAATATATATTTCAACGTGTTTGCAAATGTCTTCCGCCCCTGCAAGATACCCTCGCGTAGAACATCCAGATCTTGTTTCAACAGTACGAGGTCCGCGGCGTCCTTTGCCACATCCACGGCGTTCGCCACAGAGATGCCCACATCGGCATTATGGAGAGATGGAGCATCATTGATCCCATCACCCAGGTAGCCCACCACGTGTCCACGTTTTTTGAGCGCAAGGATGATGCGCTCCTTTTGGTTAGGGTCCACCTCGGCAAAAATGGTGGCATTTTCCACGGCGTGCCAGAGCGCATCGTCATGAAGTTTTTCAAGGTCGCTGCCGGTCATCACCTTTGCTTTTCCCAATCCAACAACCTGGCCGGTATGACTGGCCACCAGCTTATTGTCACCAGTGATCACCTTGAGCTTAACACCCAGCTTCTCCAGCGCATTGATGGTTTCTATTACGCCTTCCTTCGGAGGATCAAAGAAAAGCAAAAATCCCATAAAGGTCAAATTCGCTTCATCCTCCTTGGTAAAAGAGTTTTTTTGTGGGTCGACAGGACACGCGGCCACCCCCAGCAAGCGGTATCCTTGCGCGCTCCAGGTCTCGTACTTGGAGAGGATTCTTGCGCGCCAGTCTTTGCTTAGTTTTTCCTCACCGTCAACGGTTTGAACCCGGATACACACATCCAGCACATTTTTCAAAGCCCCTTTTACGATCATGATGGAAGAAGATTTTTTCTTTTGTGCGATCACGGTCAGACGTTTGCGCTCAAAATCGTACGGTACCTCGTCCAACTTTTCATAATTTTCCGCCCCTGCCGCTCCATATTTAATGATTGCGGCATCGAGCATGTTTTGCAATCCGGTTTGCATCAGGGCGTTCAGATAGGCATACAACCTGACAAGATCGGACGGTTTTCCGTCAGCATCCAATGCCCCATCCAGTGACACCACTCCCTCAGTAAGGGTGCCGGTTTTATCCGTGCATAGAATGTCCATGCTGCCGAAATTTTCAATGGATTCCAATCTCCGGACGATCACTCCGTGTTTCGCCATTTCCTGGGAACCCTTTGAAAGGTTGATGTTGATGATGGCCGGTAAGAGTTGGGGAGTCAAACCGACCGCCAAGGCAATCGAAAAGAGCAGCGAATCCAGCACCGGTTTATGAAAAAACACATTGAAGAAAAAGATTCCCAGTACCAGCAGGAACATTACCTCGGCCAGCAGATACCCCAGTCTGCGAATTCCGCGCTCAAATTCTGTCTCCGGCGGGCGCAAGTTAAGGTGGCTGGAAATCTGACCGAATGAAGTTTGCAAGCCCGTTTGAACGATAAGGACTTTAGCCTCACCGCTGCGGACGGTCGTTCCCATAAAAACAATATTCGTTCTTTTGGACAGTTCGGTGATTTCCGGCACAATCCCCGGCATTTTTTCCACCGGGAAGGTCTCGCCGGTCAACACCGCCTGGTTCACAAAAAAGTCATTGGCTTCAACAACCCGCCCATCAGCCGGGATCAGGTTGCCTGCCGAAAGAAAGACCATATCCCCCGGGACAACTTCCTCGGTTGGGATCGAGATGCTCCGGCCATCACGGATCACATTTGTTTTAAATGAAACTTGTTCCTTTAGCTTTTCAGCAGCCGTACTGGCGTTGTATTCTTGAAAAAAACTGAGCAACGCGCTGCCAATCACAATCAGAAGGATGATGACCGCATCTGTCCAATCTTTTAGAAATGCGGAAATGACTGTGGCACTGATGAGGATGAGAACGATCGGATTAATAAATTGATTCAATAATAAACGTAAGGGTGTAACTCGCGACCTGGATTGAATCCGATTGGGTCCGACACGTTGAAAAATTGATTTTGCTTCCTCGCTTTTCAGTCCATCTCCCGATGAGCCAAGGTTTTGGAATAATTGATCCAGATTTTCTGCCCAGTACGGCAGGGTCATCATGATTATTCTCCTTTTTGTCAATTTGATTATACTTAAAATGAAGTCACAAACCATTAAGAATCTTACATTGGTGAACTCAGCTTTTTGCAGGCCGTCTGACGAGGGGTATCTATAAGAGGTGAACAGACATGGAATCCATGCCAGAATTATCCAGGTCTAGAAGAGCTCTCGTTTGGGAAGCTTGGGGCGTACGGGGGACAGCCATCCTGACTTTCGTAATGGGTTTCATCAATCTGATCTCAGCAGTTCAACCCGCTCTACAGAACCGTTTGATGATCATCGAGAAAATATTCCCGTTAGAGATCAGGCATGGAAGCCGGGTTACTTCCGCCCTGGCAGGTTTCGCCTTGTTCTTGCTGGCGATCAACCTTTGGCGCAGAAAAAGGACCGCCTGGATCATCACCCTGCTGCTTTTGATCGTGACTTTCATCGCTCATTTGATCAAAGGATTGGATGTCGAAGAGGCCAGCTTTACGCTGGGGGTGATTGTGCTGATGGCCCTACTCAGGCACAGTTTCCATGCCATTTCAGATCGTCCATCCATGCGTCAAGGTGTAGTCGTATTGGTCACAGCTTTTATATTTACGCTGTTATATGGAACGTTGGGTTTCGATTTACTGAACAATCATTTCAAACCTAACTTTGGAATCCTGGATGCAATGCGCCAGACCGTTGTGATGTTTACCTCTTTTTATAATCCGGGACTCGAACCGATTTCGGGTTTTGGAAAATATTTTGCAGGCTCGATCTATATCATCGGCTTGGGTACTCTTGGTTTTTCCCTGCTGATGTTGATCCGCCCTGTACTTATCCGCCAACCCGCGACGAAAGAGGAGAGAGAGCGCGCCGAGCAGATCGTTCGTCTCTATGGCAGAACATCTCTGGCAAGAGCAACTTTATTCAACGATAAATCTTATTATTTCGGACCTGGAGATACAGTGATCTCTTATGCCGCGCGCGGGCGGGGAGTCATGGTTCTTGGCGATCCCATCGGTCTCAACAATCAGATTTCGGCTGCCTTGAGGTCGTTTACCGATTTTTGCAATCACAATGATTGGATTCCGTCCTATGTTTCCATACTGCCAGACCATGCGGCAGCGTATAAAGAGAACGGTTTTGATCTACTCTGCATCGGTTACGAAGCGATCGTCAACCTGGATAATTTTTCTCTTGATGGGAGTGAAAACAAGGATATTCGTTATGCCGTAAACAAGATGAAACGACTGGGATGTTATGCTGAAATATTCACCCCGCCATTGAATAGGAAACTTGTGGATGGGCTGCATGAAATCAGCAACGCCTGGCTGACCCAAAAACGTGGCGGAGAAATGCACTTTTCAGATGGCTGGTTCGATGTAGAGTACATTCGCAATGGCGCGGTTATTGTGGTTTACGCCCCGGATGGAAAACCCTCAGCGTTCGCCAACCTTGTACCTGAGTATCAAAAAAGTGAAATGACACTGGACTTGATGCGCCACCTTCGCGACATCCCTGCTGGAACAATGGAATTCATGTTTGCCCAGGTGCTTCAATGGTCAAAGGAACAAGGAATTGAAACTTTCAGCCTTGGGTTGAGTGCTGTTGTTGGAGTAGGAGAACAGCCGGATGATCCAAGGGTGGAGCAGGCTCTGCATAAGATATCCGAATATGTCTCCCGTTTTTATAACTTCAAAGGATTGCACAATTTTAAAGATAATTTTCACCCCACGTGGGAACCTCGATATTTGGCTTACAGGGGTGCAGGTAATCTTCCATTGGTGCTCAACACATTGCTTGCAGTCCATTCCGGCGGCAATTTCCTGTGGAAATTTTTAAAAAAATAGGGGTCGTTGCCATCACGAAGACCTTTTATGAATACAATCAAGTGTTTTTTACGCTTAGGACAGAAAAATGCCGGCTTATGGGCCGGCATTTTGTTGTGAAGCGGCAAAAATTATGGGAACTTGAACAAACCAACGAATCGCATTTCCTCTTCAGTGACGTCCTTCATATTCAGGGCAAGATCAATCTCACCAGCAACCGATTCCGGTACTTTACTTTTAAGGTAATTGGCGACCACAAGTACCACCTTGCGTGCAGCATCCTGCTTGATTCCCAGTTTATCCGAGATCTGTTTTAAGAGCTCATCCATCGTTTACTCCTCTCAGCCATTGAACTTTTGGCTGATTCTTTTATAGCGCGCAATTGTCAATTTTTCATTAAAGTAATATTAAATCGAACAGGCGCTCATTGGAACGTCTGTTCTTATTCTTCAAATCTTTACCACTACAGGTTTACTTCTACCTTCATCCTTGAAAGGATAGAGAAAACCCAAATGCTAAAGCGTCAACTCTATTGATCTCTCCTTGCCCTCACGGACGATGTTCAAAGTAATCCTTTGTCCAACTGCCAGGTTATTGAACATGTATGAAACCAATTCTTCATAAGTCGTCAATTTTTGGCCATTAATGGCTGTGATCACATCTCCGCCTGATATCTTAACCTCACCGTTGGTCATGCGCTGCTGCGCACTGCCAATGAGACCAGCTTTTTCCGCTGGACTGTTTTGGGCAACGCTTACGATAAGAATTCCTTCCAGTGACGTATCCAATCCAACATTCTCAGCCACTGCTGGTGTGAGGGTTGTACCTGAAATTCCCAGCCGTGGATGCTTGTACGAACCGTCCTTGATCAGTACAGGTACAACCTTTTTAACGATATGGGAGGGAATGGCAAACCCGATACCAGCATTGGAATTCGTGGAAGATTGTATGGCTGATGTAACGCCGATCACTTCCCCCGAAACATTGACCAGAACTCCGCCCGAGTTGCCGGGGTTGATTGCAGCATCCGTTTGGATGATGTCTGGAATCGTGTATGTGCCGGTGGAAAACGGGTTCGACTCATCTACTGTAAGTGAGCGGGATAATGCACTAACAATTCCCTGGGTCATCGTTCCAGAAAGCCCATAAGGATTACCGATTGCGATTGCCATGTCACCAACCTTGACGGAATGCGAATCGCCTACGGCTGCCGGATAAAGCGGAGTGCTTTTCGGATCCAAATGGATGACTGCCAGGTCACTTTCAGGATCGTTTCCCACCAATGTGGCTTCAGCAGTGGTTCCGTCTGAGAACACGACCGTGATCTGGGAAGCTTTTTCCACCACATGATTATTCGTCACAATATGCCCCTCCGTATCCCACACAAAACCGGAGCCCTCACCACTCACATAAGATGGTCCGTAATTTTCAGTAATTTGTATATTCACCACAGAGGGGTTTACCTGGGCATAGATCTGCTGAAATGTGTTCTGTACAACCGACAATGCTGCTCCATCCAGCGTGGTTAAAGCCGACTTCATTACAGGCTGAACCGGTGCCGCCTGGGTTGTCGGAACAGCGGTAGGCATGGGTTCCATTGCATTAATCGCATTGGTTATGGTTGGTAATAATGAACAGCCGCCCAAACCAAAAACGAGCAGGCCAACTACCAAGAAAGTTGAAATTCTTTTCATTTTTTCTCCTTGCATTTTTTCTTGACTCGATCCTCGATAATCATTGGCTATGAATTTTCGACTTCAGTCTTTTCCGAAATCAGTACTCTGGTTTGTCAAGGATGGCACAATTTTTACGGAGCATGACCTCACACGTACACCTGTCCATCCTTTACATCACTGCCATTATATTGACCAAATTTGAAGAATTTGTGGATTTTTTGTGCATACTTGTATTGATCATTGCAACTTTAACTACGAAGGCCATTATTCTGTGAGATATAGATTACCAATTTACCACGGGGATGCCAACCTGACCGCTAGAGGCAGTAACGACACCGCATTTGCACTCGCTTCCTGATACAATCATCAAATGCCCATCGAAATATTTCATCTTATTCCCTACCCGTATAAAGTGGAACGATACCCGGGATATTTCCAGATTTCGAAGGATACGGCCGTGTGTTTTGATGCCGGATGTTCACCCGCTGCCAGGTATTTCAGTGATTCCGTTTTTGCTGATACAGGCACCACGATCCCGCCTGAAAATTCAGGGGGCGGAATCAAAATATTTTTTAAGCTCGATCCTTCCATAAATAAAACCGAATCCTACAAGTTGCAAATCCTGCCTGAGGGTATCCACCTCACTTCCCCTTCGACACAAGGCATTTTTCACGGGGTACAAACCCTTCTCCAATTGTTCTTCCAGTACCGCGATGAGCGCTTGCTCCCTTGCATGCTAATCGAAGACACCCCCCGCTTTTCCTGGCGCGCATTGATGCTGGATGAAGCCCGCCACTTTCAGGGAAAATCACAGGTACTGCGCCTGCTGGACATCATGGCGCGGTTGAAAATGAACGTATTCCACTGGCACCTTACGGATGACCAGGGATGGCGCATCGAGATGAAAAAGTACCCGCGCCTGACAGAAATCGGTGGCAAACGTGCGGGTACCGCCTATCGTTTCACCCAGCACGGGCACAACCACATCCCGCATTCAGGCTGTTATTCCCGTGCAGAAATTCAGGAAGTGGTCGCTTATGCCGCCGCAAGAAACATCACCATCGTTCCAGAAATCGAATTTCCCGGACATGCCACCGCAGCTCTGGCGGCATACCCGCAATTCAGCTGCACAGGCGGTCCTTTCGAAGTCGAAACGCATTGGGGTATTTTTCAGAACATTTATTGCCCTGGAAACCCCCAGACGCTGGTTTTTCTACAAGACATGCTCTCGGAGGTTATCGACCTTTTCCCCGGTAAGTACGTCCATATCGGCGGCGATGAGGCGCCGAAAGCCCGTTGGAGGAAATGCCCGGATTGCCTCAGCAAGGCTTCCGAATTGAAGATTAAAATTCCCGACCTTCAGACCTGGTTTACCAACCGGCTGGTGGATTACCTGCGAGATAATGGAAGGCGTGCCATAGGCTGGAGCGAAACCCTCCGTCCGGATTTGGATGGCGATCTCATCCTGCAGCACTGGCTGCCGCAGCGTAACACCCTGCGTAAAGCGCTTCAGCAAAACCGCAATGTGATTGTATCGCCTTACCTGGATGTCTATCTGGATCATACGTACGAATTGATCTCTCTCAGGCACATTTTTGAATTCGATCCCGCTCAAGGCAATCTCCCTGAAAAATCTTCGGGGAACATCCTCGGCATGGAGGCCCCTTTATGGAGTGAATACGTGTGGAACCAGGATCGCCTGGATTATCAGCTCTTTCCGCGTCTCCTGGCGTGCGCCGAAACAGACTGGAGCGCGCCCGGTCAAAAGGATTACTCTGATTTCGAAAAGCGCTTGATTGGGATCATCCCCTGGCTGGAATCCAGGCAGGTGGCTTATGCCCCGCGAGAAGAGTGGGACACACCCACCGCGCAAAGAATATTCGCGATGACCCAAATTGGAATGGTTAGAAACCGCAGCGCCAAAGGTATTCTGCCGCTGCCGGAATGATCCCGCTTACGGATGTACCGGTTGGGGGATGAATTTACATACTTCCGTGGTTTGTCCCTGGCCTTCAAAGGATACACAATCAACGTCGCTTGCCTTGGTGATCAGCCACTTCTTCTCCAACCCGAGATCAGCACCGGGAGAATCGGAGGGAAGAACCAGCCAGAACGGTCTTCCTAAAGCCAGGCTTTGCCTGAGTAATTCCAGGCTGTGATTGCTCAACCCATCTTCGGGATCGTTCGTCGCCCGATATTTTTCAACCAGCGAAGGTACAGGGAAGTAATAAGGCAGTGCAGTCCAATGGACTTGCGGTGCTGCCCAGTTCATCCAGTATCGCCAAACCGGGGTTCCGTAGGATCTGATCAAAACGGGGTCGCCGGGTTGACCATTCGCCTTGATATACGATTGCGCATTTTTAAAATCTGTGCGAGTGCTTTCGTAAGCCGGGTCGCCGCGAAAACTGAAAAGCATCACCAAGTTCATTGCCAGGCACGCTGCCAGACCAAGCCAGAGGAATCTTTTCCCCCTTTGGAACCTGAGATACAGAAAAACTCCTCCCAGGATGACGGCAACAGAGACGGATACCGGGATGATGGCTGAAGGCATGCGGGCAAGCGCCAGATCCCAGGTTCGCCCCGAGATCAACCATCGGGCATTCCAAAGTAGAATTGAATTCTTTGCCTCCCAGATGGTCGACCACTCATTCACCGGATTGCCAGCCAAAAGCATGGCGGAATAATACTCGCCTACCGGTACAAGTACACCCAGGAGCTGAATTCCCAACGATATGAGTCCGAGCATGATCAACACCGCAATTCCGGCATTTTTTTTCAGCAATCTTTCCACAGCCGGCGCAGTTGTAAGCAGCAAAGGCGGAACTGCCGGCAGTAAATATCGCAATCCCCAGTTGACATGCCCGGACCATTCAACATCATAAAAGAAAGCCTGCGCAACGATCATCAACATCAGACAAGCCCAGGCAGGCCACGCGGTTTTAAATCTAAAAAACAGGCTCCACACCGAAATGATGAGAATAGGCGAAAAAATGAATATACTCTTTCCGGGGCTGATGAGAGGACCGGTCACGGCCTCCAGGAAATTCGGCCGGGGAGTATGGGCGAAGAATTTTACCAACAGCGAGTAATACGCCGGGGTGAAGCGGGCAAGCACCGGCAGGTTGGGAATGATCCACGCCCAGCAGATACAAACCAGCAGGATAACCGCGAAAACCACGATCCATATTATTCGCCTGGATTTTTGCTGCGACCGAATCAACGCGATAGGTAACGCGATCTTTTCTCTATTGAGCACAAGCGCAAGAAAAATAACCGGTACTGTGATCAGAATGATGTTCTTTGCCAGGATCCCTGCTGCCAGTGAGATCACCAGCCCCGCCCAGTTGATCACCTGCTTGCGAGTAGAATGGATACTGTTGGAACTCTGAGTAATGGCATACATGAAATACCAGGCGCAGGCCAGAAATAACATCGCCAGGGGATCGCGGAAGTATGTGCTGCTATATGGAAAGGCGACCGTTCCCAATCCAAAGAATGCCGAAATTACTCTGCCCACTTTGAACGAAAACCCCATACGCATTACCGTGAGGAAGATCACCGCGGCTGTGATGGCTGTAACCCAGATGTTCAGTAAGTAAAGAGCCTGAACGCGTCCGAGCCCAAGGGCTGCGGCAACGTTCGCCAGCAACGATCCGATGACTGCCTGGGCGGGTTCAATATTTAAAGCCTGATCGGCAAAAGGATCGGTAAACTGGGAATAGGAAAAGACACGTTCATTTCCCATCACACGTGAAAAATTGACCTGGTCGTCAAAAGCAAAGCTCAA
>DAOUGM010000085.1:0-1840 GCA_034428895.1 Anaerolineaceae bacterium | reverse complement strand
AAACCTGGATGAACATGTATATGATGATGCGCAGGCGATGGCGTTCGCCTCTCGCGCTGGTACGTGTTTTCCATGACTGACCGGTAAAAGATTCGAGCCCATCGCTTCCCCAAGTTTTACAAAGGATGACCGGTGGGCTGCCAGTTCGATAAAATACATATTTCAAATTTAAGCCGCCTGGGAATCCTGGCGGTTTTTGTTCATTAACCCGACAACACATTTTGATTCGCAAAAGGAGAAGAAAATGAAAACACCCAGCAAAACAATCCGGCGGCAACATTCAAGGTTCGCCCAGGCGGGAATTCTTGCGCTAATGATGGTTTTGTCCATTGTCCTTGCAGCCTGCACCCCACCTTCATCGACACCGACCCCCGTGGAAATCACCGCGGCTGAACCGGCGGATGCCGCTGCTCCGATCCATGTCGTGATCGGCGTTTCCCCTGTGCCGCACGGGGATATCGTCAATTTTGTCAAGGAAAACCTAGCGCCCACCGCGGGGCTGGACATCGAAGTGGTGGAATTCACCGACTATGTGCAGCCAAACCTGGCGCTGGCAGACGGCACGATCGACGCCAATTTCTTCCAACACCTGCCCTATCTGACCGATTTCAACGCGCAGCACGGCACGGAACTGGTTTCCATTGCCGCGGTGCATATCGAACCGCTGGGAATCTATTCCCGCAAGATCCACTCGCTGGATGAACTCGGCGACGGGGCGGTGGTGGGCATTCCCAACGACGCCACCAATGCCGGACGCGCCCTGAACCTGCTGGCAGCCAATGGCCTGATCACGCTCAAGGAAGGGGTGGGCTATTCCGTCACGCTGAACGATATCACCGCCAACCCCAAAAACCTGAAGATCACAGAGCTGGAGGCTGCCCAACTGGTGCGTTCACTGGAAGACACCGCCATTTCCGTCATCAACGGCAATTACGCGCTGGAAGGCGGGCTGGCACCCCTCGAGGATGCCCTTGCGCTGGAGAGCGGCGAAAACAACCCCTACGCCAATATTTTGGTCGTGAAAAGCGGGCGCGAAAGCGAAAACGGCCTTCAAATTCTTGCCCGCTTGCTGACATCGCCGGAGGTCAAGCAGTTCATCGAAGAAAAATACAACGGTTCGGTGATCCCCGCTTATTAATGCAGAAAGGCTGCACTTTTATGATATCGATTTCAAATCTCAGCAAGGTGTTCGACCAGAATGGACAGCCAGTGAAGGCACTGGATGATGTATCTTTGCACGTCTCCCGCGGGGAGATCTTCGGCGTTGTGGGTCCCAGCGGAGCGGGTAAGAGCACACTGATCCGCTGCGTCAACCTGCTCGAACGCCCGACGGCGGGGAGGGTGGTGGTCAACAGGCAGGACATGACGACCCTGACGGATTCCGCCCTGCGCCAGGCGCGCCGCCAGATCGGCATGGTCTTTCAACATTTCAACCTGCTGAGTACGCGTACGGTGGCCGGCAACGTGGCGTTTCCGCTCGAGATCACCGGCTGCCCGAAAAGTCTGCTCCAGGCACGCGTGGAGGTGCTGCTGGCACTGGTGGGACTGAGCGACAAGGCAAACGCCTACCCCGCGCAGCTTTCGGGCGGACAAAAGCAGCGCGTTGGCATCGCAAGGGCGCTGGCGACTGAGCCGAGGGTGCTGCTTTCTGACGAAGCCACCTCGGCGCTGGACCCGCAGACGACGGTTTCCATTCTCGGCCTGCTGAAGGATTTGAACCGGCGCCTGGGATTGACGATCCTGCTCATCACGCATGAGATGAACGTGGTGAAACAAATCTGCGACCATGCCGCGGTCTTAAGCGAGGGCAGGATCGTTGAGGAAGGCGCGGTGGATGACC
>DAOUGM010000084.1:0-9475 GCA_034428895.1 Anaerolineaceae bacterium | reverse complement strand
TTGAGCTTACACCGCGGGGAAGATAATTGGATATAATCCCCTATATGGATTCCACGGGACCCGTTGAAAATACAGAAAATCGCCAGATCGCCCACGCCGCGGTGACGGTGATGGTTGCGATCATCCTGGGGCAGGTGTTCAGCCTGCTTTCTTCCATTTTTATCACACGCGCATTCGGTACAGGTATGGAGAACGATGCCTTTTATGCCTCCAACCGCCTACCGGATATTCTTTACCAATTGATCGCCGGCGGGGCACTGGCTTCGGCGTTCATACCCACATTCACCACGCTGCTGGCGCGCGGCGAGCGAAACAAAGCCTGGCTGCTGGCTTCCGCGGTCGCCAATTTGATCACGATCATCTTTATCGTGATGGGGGCGGTCATCGCCATTTTTGCCCCGTGGGTGGTGCGCAACATCCTCGCGCCGGGGTTTACCGACCCGGTGAAATTCAACCTGACGGTCGACCTGGTGCGCATCCAATTGCTGGCGCCGATCATCTTCGGGCTCAGCGGGTTAACGATGGGCATTCTCAATTCGCACCGCAGTTTTCTATGGCCGGCGCTGGCGCCCATGATGTACTCGATCGGGAAGATCCTCGGCGTGCTGCTGCTGGCACCTTCGATGGGGGTTTACGGACTGGCCATCGGTGTGGTGGGCGGCGCTCTTATGCACGGCTTGATCCAGCTGCCGGCATTGATGAAGCTGCCTGAACGAAAATACACCTTTACCCTGGGGCTGCACCTGCCGGATGTGCGCGAGGTGGCGCGCCTGATGGGACCGCGGGTTTTGGGAGTGGCGTTCGTGCAGTTGAACTTCCTGATCAATACCCAACTGGCATCTTTGTGGCCTGGAGGAATGACTGCCATTGCGGTGGGATTCTCGTTGATGATGATTCCTGAAGCCGCAATCGCACAGGCGATTGCCATCGCGGCGCTGCCGAGTTTTTCAGCCCAGGTGGCGGCGGGCAAACTGGAAGACATGCGCGGATCGCTGGCGGCGCTGCTGCGGGGTCTTCTGCTGCTCGCAGTACCGGCATCGCTGGGGTTGATCCTGCTGCGCGAACCGCTGGTGACGATCATCTTCCAGCGCGGTGTGTTTGACATGCAGTCCACAAAAATGGTGGCGTGGGCGCTGCTGTGGTACGCAGCGGGTCTGGTGGGGCATTCTGTGGTGGAGGTGGTCTCGCGCGCCTTCTACGCGCTGCACGATACCAAAACGCCGGTATTCGTGGGCGTGGCGGCGATGAGCCTGAACGTGGGATTGAGCTTCTTGTTTACAGACCTTTTTGCCCGCAACGGCTGGATGCCGCACGGCGGGCTTGCGCTGGCCAATTCGCTGGCAACTTTTTTGGAAATGGGAACGCTGTTATTTTTCATGCGCAGGCGACTCTCGGGTCTCAACGGACGCAGGGTATTGGATGGATTCGGCAAGGCTTGCCTGGCCGGCGCGGTGATGACCCTGGCGTTGTGGGGGTGGATGGTGCTGACGCGCGGTCTCTCCAACTGGCTGATCGCCCTGGGTGGAATGGGCGTTGGGACGGTGATCTACGGACTGGCTGTGATACTGCTGCGCGTTCCCGAGGTCCGCATGTTATTGGAAGGAATTAAGCGCCGTTTAGCAAAAAAAGCCGTATAGTGGTATTGGACAACAGGAGATTCCGATGAAATATAACTCTGGCCAGGAATTCATGATCAAGACGCGCTATGCGAATGTCAGCACGTCACCGCAAAACAGCGGCGATGTCCCGCAGCCGCCGCTGGAGCTTCCGATCCCGGAGGGGGCCAAGTTGATTGAGCTGCCCAAGGCGGCGGAGATCGCGCTGCCGGGAATCGATCTGCGCACGGCAATCGAGGCGCGCCGGACCGTGCGCGCCTATGCCGAAACACCATTGACCCTGGAAGAGGTGGCGTATTTATTGTGGGTATCGCAGGGGGTCAAGCGCATTTCCAACCGCCCCTCCACGCGGCGAACGGTGCCTTCAGCCGGTGAGAGGCATGCCTTCGAGACCTATGTATTGGCCAACCGGGTGGAAGGATTGAAGCACGGCTTGTATCGCTACGCGGCCATCGAACAAGTGCTGCTGCCCTTAAAGAAGAACGCAGACATTTCCGAGAAGATTGCCAACGCCTGCCTGGATCAACCCCAGTTGACCAACTGTGCGGCGGCGTTCCTCTGGGTGGCGGTGGTGGAGCGCATGTTCTGGCGCTATGCCGAGCGCGGCTACCGTTACCTGCATCTCGACGCCGGGCACGCTTGTCAAAACCTGGCGCTAGGTGCAGAGCAAATCGGGTGCGGCATTTGTCCCATTGCGGCGTTCGACGACGAGATGCTCAACCAGGTGCTGGGATTGAACGGGGAGGATCAATTTGTGATCTACCTGGCGACGGTGGGAAAAAAGATCGTGACGCATGAGTAATAATGTTAAGGATGGCGTGGAAATGGCTCGCACGGGAAAACATCCCGCACTGATCTGCCTATTAAAGTCAGGTTGGGTCGTACTAGGCGATATGCAGTATTTGCGAGGGTATTGTATCCTACTGGCTGACCCCCTGGTTTCTTCCATCAACGACCTTGATGAAAAATCACGCTGCAATTTCCTGAGCGACATGGTATTGGTGGGAGATGCGTTGCTCAAGGTCACGGGAGCATGCCGAATTAATTATGGAATTATGGGAAATAGTGATCCTTATTTACATGCCCACATTGTTCCGCGTTACAAAGATGAACAAGAGGAAATGCAGCACAATCATCCCTGGGCTTACCCGGCGGAGGTAATGTATGACGGCAATAGATTTTCCACGGAAAACGACGGGGAGTTGGCGCGTCATTTGGCGGATGAAATTCATAGAATGAGGGTATTACAAGAATAATTGAGATGTAGGGGAGGTTCACGAACCTCCCCAGATAGAGTAAATGGATTTATCCAACAGCATGGGCGGGTTGGGAACCCGCCCCTACGGATAAATGAATTGAATTTGGGTCATGTAGGGGCGATTCATGAATCGCCCCTACAATCATATTCGTAATAATAATCACAAGAAAAGAAATAAATCGTCCAATGTGTTGAACAATGCGGGGCGTACGGCCGTACGCCCCGACAATGTTCTTTGGGTTTTTATTATCTGGCCAGCATTTTGGCCATATCGATGTAATCTTTTGGAAGTTTTTTCTTATTTTTAATCACTTCATCGATGGGGATGGCTTGTATCGTATTGCCTACCAGGGCAACCATTACATTGGTTTTCCCTTCCAGCAGAAATTCAACCGCCTTGACGCCGAAACGCGTAGCCAGCATGCGGTCGAAAGCAGTGGGTTTTCCGCCGCGCTGCACATGCCCCAGGATGGTCACGCGGGTGGTGAAGCCGATGTCCATGGCGTCGATGAAAGCACCCAGTTCCGCGGTATGAGGTTTGAAGCCCTCCGCCACCACGATGATGGCATGCGTTTTCCCGCGGCGGTAAGCCTCTTCGATTGTCTTGGCAACCTCGCTGGGCGGAGTTTTCATTTCGGGAATGAGGGTCAGTTCGGCACCGGTGACGATGCCTGCCTGCACTGCGAGGTAGCCGGATTCGCGCCCCATGGTTTCCACCAAAAAAGCACGATTATGCGACGAGGCCGTGTCGCGCAGCTTGTCGATGGCATCGACGATGGTATTTAACGCCGTGTCCACCCCGATGCACATATCCGTGCCGTAGATGTCATTATCGATGCTGGCGGGCACACCCACCACAGGGATGCCTTTCAATGACAGTTTTTGTGCGCCGGTTAGCGATCCATCACCACCTGCCACGATCAATGCATCGATGCCGGCGTTGTTGATCTGCCGCACGGCTTCGCTCTGACCGGCGGCTTCGCGGAATTCCTGGCTGCGCGCGGTTTGCAGGATCGTTCCGCCGCGCTGCAAGATGCCCCCCACTTCGCGAACCCCCAACGGATGGAATTTTCCATGGATCAGCCCTTCGTAGCCTTCTTCGATCCCCAAAACGCGGATATCGCTGGCCGAGGCGGTGCGCACCACTGCGCGGATGAAAGGGTTCATCCCCGGGGCATCTCCGCCGGAGGTCATTACGCCAATTGTTTTGATCCTGGTCTGCATATTCAATTTTGCCTGCCTGAGAGATCAGATATTTTCCACCTGGATGTTGTCCCTGCCAACCAGGTCAGAAAGCTGGTTCAGCAGCTCACTGGTGGCGCTGGTGGTGTCGTTGGGAAAATCCAACAAATGTCTGAAGCCGCGCTCGTAGATGAGAAAGCAAAAACGGTCGCGTCCTGGAAAGGAGTTCAATAGTCCGTGCACCATCTTCATGCGCCGCACGTCGCGGTCGCGCACGCCGCTGGATTTCAACGTGACCGTTACCAGCTGCAACTGGTTTTTATCACCTTTGCGGCTGGCTGGGGATGCCGGTGGGCTGATGACTGGAGGGCGCACGTATTCTTCCACCGGCTGCGGCGGTGCCAGGGGTTCGACCGGCTCCTGTTGAACAGTATTTTGTCGTAATTCTTCTGCAGCGGACGATGTTTCTGCAATCTTGTTTTGGGAAGGCGGAAAATCGTCAACGGGGGTGGTCTTGCTTTGCCGCGGTGGAGCCAAATGCCAGTCGGCTTCCTCCGGTGGTATGGGCGGTTCTTCGTAGCCGTTTTCCTGCTGAAGGTAGAGGGTGGTATCGATATCACCCTGCCAGGGTTCTTTTGAAGGAGGTTCTTCATCCATGGCGTCGTCGGAAAACGGAGTGCCACCGGAGGAACTGCCGCCGGTGGGGGGTGTAGGGCTATCCGATGGATTTTCGGGTTTGATATCGCTTTCCCGCAGAGGCTTGATGGTGTCCACCAACACCTTGGGATCCGCCTTTTCGGTATCGGCTTTGCCTACTACCAGGATCACCGTTTCCATTTGCACCAGGGCACCCATCTTCTCCCACACCTTGGGGAAGATGACCAGTTCGACGGCACCCTGGATATCTTCGATGGTGGCGAAGGCCATCTGGTTGCCATTCTTGGTCATCAGAGTGCGGACGCGGGTGACGAGACCGGCAACGGTGACCTTTTGTTTGTTGGCTGCTTCCGCCAGGGCTTTCGAAAAATGGGTCACGTTTTGGCGGATCAATGCCAGGTAGGGCGTGATCGGATGGTCGGACACGTACAGCCCGATCAACTCCTTCTCCCATTCCAACTGCTGACGGCGGTCAAGCAGGGTGCCCGAGGGCAACCGGATATCCTCCTCCACGCCGGCAACGCTGCCGAAGATGCTGAGCTGACCGCTTTCGGCGGCGCGGAAATGGCTGCTGCTGATGGAGATCATGGTATCGATGACTTCGAGCAGCGCCTTGCGCGGACCAAAGGAATCGAGCGCGCCGACACGGATGAGGCATTCCAGGCTGCGCTTGCCGACCTTGTGCAGATCGACGCGCCGCACGAAATCGTTTAGATCCTTGAAGGGTCCGCTTTTTTTGGCATCGAGGATCATATCCACTGGGGCTTGACCTACATTTTTGATTGCTCCCAAGCCAAAGCGAATAGCCGAGGTGCCTTCTGCACGGTCCTCGATGGTGAAATCCCAGTCGCTGCGGCTGACATCGGGCGGCAAAACGTCAATGCCCATGCTGCGCGCGTCGGCAACATAGAAGGCCACCTTGTCGGTATCGCTTTTGGATACCGAAAGCAGGGCGGTCATGAACTCGACAGTGTAATGGCATTTCAAATAAGCGGTTTCCACGGAGATGAAGCCGTAATCCGCGGCGTGGCTTTTGTTGAACCCGTACCGCGCGAAATCTTCCCACTCATTAAATATGGTCACGGCAGTTTCTTCTTCGATGCCGTTGGACTTGGCGCCATCGATAAACTGTTTGCGGTGTTTGGCGACGGCATCCCTGTTCTTTTTGGAGATTGCCTTTCGCAGGTCGTCGGCATCGGCAGCCTTGTAACCCGCCAGGTCCATCACCGCCAACATCAACTGCTCCTGGTAGATCGGGATGCCGTAGGTTTCCTTGAAGGTTTTTTCGAGGAGCGGATGATGATAGGTGACCGCTTCTTCACCGTGCATGCGGTGAATATAATCGGGGATCAATTTCATGGGGCCGGGACGGAATAGGGCCACCATGGCGATGATATTGGAAAGGTCCTGCGGTTTCATCTGGAGCAGCCAGCGCGTCATGCCGTTGCCTTCCAACTGAAAGACGCCGGCGGTATGACCTTTGCCGAGGAACTCAAAGGTTTCCTTATCATCCAGGGGAATATTGTGCAGGTTGAGGTGAACGTTGTGGCGCTGGGCAATGAGGTCGCAGGTGCGCTGCATGATGGTGAGGGTGGACAGACCCAGAAAATCAACCTTGAGCAGCCCCAGTTTTTCGATGATCTTCATTTCAAACTGGGTGACCGATTTAATGGGTGAGTCATCGGAGTTGCTGGTGGGTTTGTGCAGCGGCAGGTATTCAATCAGCGGTTCATCCGTGATCACCACGCCCGCGGCATGGGTTCCCACGTTGCGCGTCACGCCTTCCATCTGGGCGGCAGTATCGATCAAGTCCTTGACATAACCGCCCTCCTGGTAAACTGCCTGGAATTCCGGGCATTTCTCAAGCGCGGTGGGCACGGTCACGGTCTCATCGGGAATCATCATGGGGACGGTTTTGGAAATGCGGTCGACTTCGGAAAGGGGAATATCCATCACCCTGCCGACATCGCGGATGGAGCCGCGCGCACCCATGGTGCCAAAGGTGATGATCTGAGCCACCTTATCGCTGCCGTATTGAGCGGCGCAGTATTCCATTACCCGCGCGCGTTTATCGTCCTGAAAATCCAGGTCGATATCCGGCATGGTCTTGCGGTTCGGATTCAGAAAACGTTCAAACAGCAGTTTGTGTTTCAATGGATCGATGAGCGTGATATTGAGGCTGTATGCCACGATCGACCCGGCACCCGATCCGCGCGTGTTGTACCAGATGTTGTTCTCGGTGGCAAAGCGGGTCAGATCCCACACGATCAGGAAATACGCGTTGAACCCCATCATGTCAATGATCTTCAGTTCATGTTCCAGCCGTTCACGCACTTCGGGATCGCTGGCATGCTCGCCGTATTTTAGGATCAGGCCTTCTTCACAAAGCTTGCGCAGATAGGTTTGGGTGGTGTATCCCTCGGGGACCGAGAATTTTGGCAGGTGGTATCCGCCTTTGACCAGGTCCAGGTTGCAGCGTTCAGCGATCTCGAGTGTGTTGCTCAAAGCGGATGGAACATCGGGGAAGAGACTCGCCATTTCTTGCGGGGAGCGGATATAGAATGAATCGCCTGCCATGTGCATGCGGTTGGGGTCGGAGAGCAGGGCACCGGTCTGGATGGCAAGCATGATGTCCTGCAGGCGGGCGTCGCTTTGATTGATGTAATGAGCGTCATTGGTGGCGATGTACTTCAGGTTGTAACGCTTACCCAGTTCGATCAGCGTACGGTTCAGTTCCGGCAGTTCCCGAATATTGTGGCTCTGCAATTCGATGAAGAAATTATCGGCGCCAAAGGTCTGCACGTACCACTCCAGCATCTTTTGACCGGCTTCCGCGCCTTGATTGAGAATGGTGCGCGGAACCTCACCGGAGATACAGGAGGTGCTGGCAATGATGCCCGCGCTATGTGAAGCCAGAAACTCGTGGTCGACACGCGGATAATAATAGTATCCCTCGAGCTGACCCGCGCTGGCGATCTGGAGCAGGTTTTTATACCCGGTTTCGTTTTCGGCAAGCAGCAGCAGGTGATAGGAATGCTTGTCCTTCTGCGGGTCGCGGTCGGTCATGCGCCTGGCGGAAACGTAGGTCTCGAGACCGATGATGGGCTTGATGCCTTCTTCTTTGGCAGTGGTATAGAAATCGATCACGCCGAACATCGTACCGTGGTCGGTGATGGCGCAGGAGGTCATCCCGAGTTCTTTAACCCGTTTGATCAGTTTCCTGATGTTGCTGAAACCGTCAAGAAGGGAGTATTCGGTGTGAACATGCAAATGGGCAAATGACATCGGTTAACTAAAGCGCTCCGCCTCTACAATTAATCTAAAAATTATTATAGCATGCAGGGTTTGAACGTTTCTTAAGATTCACTTTTTCACGCCCAATTTTAAGAAAGACGAAAATACGGAAGACTGTTCCACAACCGGTTTCAAACAAGGATGACCCAACCCCCGACTTCCCTTAAGAATGAAGGGGTTGCGAACATTTTTGATCTGCAGGTCATAGAAAATGGGGGATATCTGCGGCGTTGACGCCCAGGTCTGCGGGAGAGATCGACAGGTTTTTAAATTCAGCGAAAGTCAAGTTATTGACCGGCAGGTTCAGCTTGGATTTCACGCGGTCGTAGAGCGCGAGGTAACTCTCATCGATGCGGCAACCCCAATTTAATCCAAGGGTGGCAGCGGTGCGCCGGATGGCGATTTCCTCTTCCCCTTCGATCTCGGAAAAATGCCCGTACGGCAGCTCGTCCACGGTAATCTCCAGGTCGTTCAGTAGATAAATGGTACGCCATTTTTCGTATTGAACCATAAGAGAATAACCAAGCGCTTCGAGGAAGGAGACCGCATTGTCAAAGTCGTCGACCACCAGTTCGATCTCGGTGCGGATGCGCAGTTCAGAATCGGGAAGGGCAGGACCTTTGTAGGCAAGGATGACCTGGTTGTCCTTTCTGATGCGCAGCACCTTGTGCGAATGGGTCAGATCAAGATCATGCGTGTCGAAGCGGTAATTGAGCTCATGTGTACGCGGCTGTTTTACGGATGCCCCCAACCGGCGCAGGCGTTCTTCAAAGGAGGCGGGATCATTGATAAAAAATTTCACTTCCTTCTCAAGCGGGGGAATTTTCATCATAATCTCCGGGATCATTTTCAACAGGACTGGCGGTTGAGCCATTTTTCATGTACGGTTGGAGCAAAGACAGCGAAAGGAGCAGGAAGAGCAGGATCAGGATCGACGAGAACAGGGGGAGGATATGCTGCTTAATGGGCAAATGGTTTTGTACCAGCAAAACGCGATCCAGCCACAACCAGACAGTCACCAGGGCAGCGGATACCTGGCAAAAAAGAGGTGCCCACCGTGTTCTTGTCCATAATGATACAACCGATACCAGACATACAAGGAAGAAGAAGGCATTCTCAAATATATTGTAGGCGGGATGCGGCCGGTAGTTCATTGCCAGCAGCCAGTTCCAGGATGAAACGGTTTGGATCACGCCAAAGAGAAAAACCAGGGACGCCAGAATGTAGGCGATCCCAACCAGGTAAAATAAAAGAGGAGGTTTGCTTCTCATTTGCTGTCTCGAATCCGCATTATAGCACGCCTGGTTGCTAAAAAAACCCTTTTTCGGGTAAACTGTTAGGAGAAGTTGAAAAGTGAACACCTTTGAAATTCAAAAGTGAACTTTAATATTGTCTAAAGATAAGGTCAAAGAACGGACCATTTTGGCATTAAACCAAATTCGAATTTCAACATCATTACGCACAAAAT
>DAOUGM010000083.1:0-9760 GCA_034428895.1 Anaerolineaceae bacterium | reverse complement strand
ATGAGTGGCTGTGACAATGAGTAAAAACATCGATCAATAGGGAAAATTATCGACCGAATCTCTGGTTTGGATGAGATTCCACCGAATTTTTCCAGGTTACTACTCGCAAGTGTCAATTGCAATATGAGGTTTACTATTAGGCTTGTGAAATTGTTGCCTTAAGTGCCGGGAGGTTGTTCGTTTCGCTTACACCTTCAACAGGACCACCGCCTGGAGCATCAGCCACAGCATTTCAGTGTAGATCATCGTGCGTTCCTGGATGCCGATGCGCGAAACTGGCTGACCTGAGGTAAGGTGAGGGAAAACCCAAATTCCCAGGAGGGTTAAAACAAAGAACAACACAAGGATCCCTATGGAGAAGTACCGGAACCAGTTGTGATTGCCAACCGCAGCAAAACCGATGGCGAAGATCAACAGGAACACACCGGTGGCCATGATGATGGTGTTCACCCGGTTCGCTGGTGAATCCACTGCCTCGTCCAAATGTAAAGGAAAGAATGTTATTCCCAGGGAAGAGAATACGGCGTTGCCGGCCAGCAGGACTGCCACGACGCGCAGCGCCCAGTTTCCGCCGGCTGCCAGCCACATGCCTATGGCAAACGCGAGCAGGAGCATGAACCCCGCCAAATCCAGCCCAGCCACCAGCTCCCGCGTTTCAGAGGTGGCGGCGGTTAAGACGCTGGCAGATTGTGAACCAAAGTTGTAGCCGGTTTTCTTAAAACCGCCCACAACGTCAGTGCCTGCGATCAGCAGGGCGGAAAGGATGCCGCACACGAGCAACACCTTCACCACGATATTGGACGAACTCAAGGTATCCATCTCACCCTCCCTGTTTGATATTCAGACCTGTTCATTCATTATACAGACTTGCACTGACGCTTACACATATGTAATATCAGGTTTTATGAACGCATCAATTAAGTAGATTCTTAAGGTGTGAGAGCATCGTCTGTGGATGAATTCATGTCTTGATCCGGATTGTGTTGCTTGAGCCGGGAATCATTGGTGTTTCCGGGTGGGGAATCAATGCATGTTATGGGTTCGAGGGATCAGCCGGAAAAGACCGTTCGTACGAAGCAATGATCCTGTCCCACAGTTCTTCGGTTTTCTGATCGATGGTGCGCCTGGTCGCATCGGCGTCGAACCAGGCGATGGTGTGCTTTACCCCTTCCGCCCAGGTAACCCGGCAGTCGAATTCGGGCACAAAGCGTTTGATCTTGGCGTTGTCAAAGACCGCGCTGTTCATCTTGTCGCCGATCAACGACCCGGTATATTTGTCATCCCATGCCGATAACAGCTCGGAGGGGATATGAATGAAATTCGGAGTTACGCCCAGCGTGTCGGCAGTTTGACCGTACAACTGGTTCCAGGTCAGCACCTCGTCCGAGGTGATGTGGAACGCTTCGCCGCTGGCGGCAGGGTTGCCGAACAATCCCAGCAGCCCCATGGCGAAATCCGCATTCCATGTGCACACCCACAGCGAAGTGCCGTCGCCGGGAATGATGACCTTTTTGCCTTTCCGCATGCGTTCCACCACCGTGTATGGATGCTCCCAGCTGTTGACGCACAACGGCAATTGCGAAGGACCATAGGTCAGCGACGGGCGCACGATGGTGACGGGGAACCCCTCCTCGCGCCAGGCCCGCATCAGCCGCTGCTCGCAGGCGATCTTGCTGCGTGAATACTGCCAGTAGGGGTTCTCCAGCGGTGTCTCTTCCGTGATCAGGTAATGCGCCGGAGGTTTTTGGTAGGCGCTGGCGGAACTGATGAATATGAATTGACCGGTCTTTCCGCTGAAGAGCGCCAAATCGCGCTCAATGTCTTCTGGGGTGAACGCGATCCAATCCACCACCACATCGAAGGTTTGACCCGCCAGCGCAGATGTCAGCAAAGTGCCATCCCCGTGCACGTCCGCCGTGAGCAGGCGCGCCCCGACCGGAACTGGATATTTGGCCGATCTTGCCCGGTTGAGCATGGTGAGATCCATCCCCCTGCGTACTGCCAGTTCCGCGCACGCCGAACTGATCAACCCCGTGCCGCCGATGAACAATACCCTCATGCGTTCCTCCGGATGAATGATATTCATTAATTATTTTTTCAAAAGGCTGTTAATACTATAACGCAAATTGGATCAAGCATGAGGGGGTTGCCCCCCGGCGACTTGTACACCGACTTTGTCTGTTCTGTGGCATCAGAAAGCACGTTCCCCTGATAAAGAGGTGTATTAAATTTCCTTTCTCCATGACGCCACGAATGTGTTTTCAGTACCCATATTCCATTCATGCGAACCGCGCGGTTCTAGTTAAAAGCCTGCATGAAACAACAATAGATGTGAGTAAACGCCAGGTTTTGATGGATGAGTTGTTGACTCCTAAAATCCCATATGCTATTATGAAAGTGCTTTCATTGAGAGACAATCGAGAAGATAAATGACGAATGGGAAGAAAACAAACACGATTTTTGATGTTGCTGAACTCGCAGGAGTGAGCATTTCTACGGTTTCGCGGGTCATTAATGCTCCTGAAAAAGTAAACATCAATACCCGTCAGAGGGTTTATGATGCCATCGATAAATTGGGATTTGTCCCTCAAGCCGAAGCCCGCGCTCGGGCTTTGCGCTTCAACGGCAGGATAGGTGTAATCACCCCCTTTTTTACGGCGCCTTCTTTTGTCCAACGCTTGCGTGGAATTGCGGCGACCTTATCCAAAGAAAACTTTGATCTGATCATCTACACGGTTGATTCCAACAACCGTTTACAATCTTATCTTTCTTCATTACCGCTTACCGGCAATCTCGATGGACTGGTGATCGTTTCGCTTCCGGTTGCAGATGCCGATGTGAATCGTCTTCTCGAACACAACCTTCCAACTGTTTTGATCGAATTTCCTCATCCTCTACTCAACGGTGTCGAGATCGATGACGTCGAAGGTGGAAGGATGGCGGCGGAGTATTTAATTAACAAGGGGCACAAACGGATCGCATTCCTTGGAGATTCAGATTTGCCGGAGTATTCCATTCACCCGGTGAGTTTACGCTTAAAAGGGTTTCGGCAGGCGGCAAAAATGGCAAACCTGGACATTCCAAAGGAGTTTGTTCGGCTGGCTCCTTATAATCAGGAGCAGGCAAGAATTGTTGCAAAGGAACTGCTTGATAGCCCTAATCCACCAACCGCGATTTTTGCTGCCACTGATCTTCAGGCATTGGGAGTCCTGAAGGCTGCGCGTCAGATGAACATACGCATCCCTGATCAGTTGGCGATAATTGGGTTTGACGACCTGGATATGGCAGATTACGAAGATCTGACAACCGTGCGACAACATCTTGATGAATCGGGACGAATTGCGATTGAGATCTTGCTTTCACACATTTCAGATAACACCCGGCCCATACAGCACATCACTCTTCCGTTGACCCTGATCAAACGGTTGACAGCGTAAAAGGAGATGTTGTTTTAAAAAATTTATATGTTATACTCGTTTATGAAAGTGCTTTCATGTAAACATTTTATGATAATCGACTTGATGCTCACTGGTTTGTGAATGATTTATAAGAACACAAGGAGGTGAAAACCAAGAAAAAGTGTACTGTTGCGTGAAGTGATCCTGGAAAAAATAACTAATGGAGGAGAAAATGAAAAAGAGTATCTTAAAAACCCTTGGGTTAATAGTCTTATTGACTATGGTATTGGCTGCATGTAAACCAACACCCACAGCAGCTCCAACGCAAGCTCCAACCGCAGCCCCAACCGAGGCTCCCGTTGCGGCTACGACCGAAGCACCTGCTGAGGTTACTGTTCCAAACTGTGGAACGGAACCTGTCGTGATGAATGCCTATTTCGAGACTGGTTTTGATATCCCCTTTAAATTGGCTGAGGAGTTTACCAAGCAATATCCAAACGTGACTTGGGATATTAAGCAGGACCAGTTCGCGAACCTGATCACCACAACCCCGCTTCTGCTCTCTGGCGACAATGCGCCCGACCTGCTCCGGTTGCCGACCATGGTTACCTTTGCCAAAGACGGTTTGCTGATGAATCTCGATACTTATGCAGTAGATTTTGGCTGGAACGATTGGCCGGTGCCGCAGCTCAATCAGAACCGCGTTGCCGCGGATGGAACGAGAGGTTCCGGTTCCCTCTACGCTATGGGTCTTAATTACAGCCTGACCGGTGTCTTTTACAATAAAGACCTGGCAAGCCAGATTGGCATGACTGAACCCCCCAAGACTCTGGCAGAATTTGACGCTCTGCTTGCTGCAGCCAAGACCGCTGGCCTTCAACCGATCATGATGTGGGGTAGCGCGAAAAGTGGTATGGGTCTGGCATTCCCGCTGCAGCAATTGATGGCTGCCTACGGCCCCGTGGGTCCAATCAATGACTGGATCTTCAATAAAGCTGGCGCAACCATCGATACTCCGTCGAATCTTCTTGCTGCTCAACATCTCGAAAATTGGATTAAGGCTGGTTACTTCCCATCTGACATCAATGCCATCGAGTACACCGATGCAGCTGCCCGTTTTGGTGCCGGAGAAGGTGTCTTTACCTTCAATGGTGATTGGCAGAATGCGGGTTATGATTCGACCCTGCCTGGCAAGGTCGGTTTCTTCTTGATGCCTCCTCTTGAAGCTGGCGGAGCGCCTGCCGCAATGTCCGCTCCATTAACCTTTGGAATTGCAGCAAAAGCCAAGCACGCTGACTGCGCCGCTTTCTTCCTGAATTGGGTTGCCACGAATGATGCAGCGCGTACGATCGATGTCAACATCGGCGGCTCCAACCCGGGAGGTCCATTGGGTGCAATGATGCCTGCCGCTGCTGAAGGTTCGGTTACCAATGAAACCCTTGCTGCAGGTCCAGTTGTCGGTGCTGCTGGAAATTCAATGGACTTCATCGCCAATGCCACCAGTGCCATTTTCGCCCAAGGCTGGACACCCGAGCTTCAAAAGATGGTTGCGGGTCAACAGGATGCCGCTGGTCTTCTGAAAGCTGTCCAGGCCGAATATCTGCGGGAACTGAGTCAATAAATAGATGGGCCGCGTGGATATGCTAAAATCGACTTTGTCTCCTGGAAATACGATGTCAAAACCTGATAATAACCCTGCGGCCCAAACTCGTATTCGACGGATCTTCCCGCGCGGGAAGATCCGTCGGGAATCCGTAATTAGTTGGTCTTTTGTCATCCCTGCATTGTTAATGTATGCAGTATTTGTTTTAATCCCTTTAGTGTTAAGTGTGTTTTATTCCTTTTTTCGCTGGAACGGTGTGGGTCCAATGACCTGGGTGGGATTGAAGAATTACATCACCATCATTCAATTCCCGAATTTGCTTGGATCGATCTTCAACGCATTCAAGTTGATCATTTGGTTCAGTTTTATCCCTGTAGGGCTCGGCCTTGTCGTTGCGAGTGTGATCAACCGCGTGGCAACCGGTCGGCTTGGGTCGGTGGCACGAACCGTAGTTTTTATACCTCAAGTGATTCCTCTTGTTGCGGCTGGCATTATTTGGGGATGGCTTTTGGCATTACCTGGATTAATAAATGAACTGCTTAAACTTGTTGGTTTGGGTAGTATAACTCGTGCCTGGCTTGGAGATTTCAACTGGGCGCTTCCTTCGGTAGGTGTGATCGGGGTTTGGGTTTTACTGGGGTTTTGCACAGTTCTCTTGGTCACAGGCATGACCAAAGTGGATCCTGCCCTGTATGAATCCGCCAGGATTGATGGGGCGACCTGGTTTTCAGAGTTTTTCAATATAACCATACCGCTTTTGAAACATGAGATTGGTGTGTGCCTCACGGTTACTGTGATCAATGCGCTTTCTGCTTTTGATATCGTATGGGTTTCTACGGCTGGCGGACCGGGGAATGCCACATCGGTCCCTGGAATTCAAATATATATTCTGGGATTCTCCCAACGGGCAGTAGGTCTGGCTTCTGCCCTGGCGGTGATGCTGATGATCCTGGTTTTGTTGGTCATCTTGCCAATTCAGCGATTGACACGGGAGTCACCGAGATGAAACCGTCCCATAGCGAATTGATTTTCGGAAGGCTGTTCTTAATTGCGTTAATGGCATTTACAATATTGCCCTTCATCAGTATCTTTATTACTGCGCTGCACCCGTCGAACACCGTACCGCGTGGACTTGATTGGCCTGATAACCCTCAATGGGGTAATTTTATCGAAGCGTTTAAACAGGCAAACATGGCTGCCCTTCTGGGATCCAGTAGTTTCATCGTATTGGCAGTGGTTCCCGTGGCACTGATCATCTCAACCATGGCGGCATATGCCATTGGAATTCTGCAATTTAAAGGTTCGCGAGTAATCCTGACCTTGTTCATTTTTGGGTTGACCCTTCCTTTTGGAGGGATCATTATCCCCCTCTACTTCCTGGAACGGGCGATTGGCATCTACAATACTCGTCTGGCAATTGTTCTACCTTTAATAGGCTTATACATGCCTTTTGCTGTTTATTGGATGCGCTCCCATTTTATCAACATGCCCCCGGAGATCTCAGAGGCTGCCCGGGTGGATGGTGCGACCTCTTGGGGCCTTTTTAGACATATCCATGTTCCGCTCGCTGCACCGCCAATCGTCTCTCTCGGGATACTCATGTCTGTGTGGACGTGGAACCAATTCCTGCTCGCTCTTGTACTTGTGGAAGATCCATCAAAACGCACCATGGCCGGCGCGCTTGGGGCTTTTCAAGGGCACTACGCCACCAATGTCCCCTTGCTCTGTGCAGGCACGATCATGATTTTGGTTCCAACCCTGGTCATTTTTGTGATATTCCAGCGGCAGATTATCAATGCATTGATTCAGGGTGCGGTGAAAGGGTAGGCAGTCGAACGCAAACGGAAAATTGTGTCCATTGGGTGACACTTGCTTGTATGGTTCAAAAATATGCCGGTTCAATAAAAGTTAAGTTGGATCAGGGTTTTCAAAATTGTGCTTATTGATTGAACATCGCGCTAGAGAGTGAATTGGAATTTCAAGTAGATTGTTGCCTTCGATTTTCCTTTATTAAAATTTTTGATTTTTTCGAGGGACTCATGAAAGGTGATATTGTTTTAGTCAATGAGCATCACATTGATGCGGCAAGGATTATTGTTTCACGAATTTTGGAAAGAATAAACACAAAACCTACCAGGTTTGTTATTACCGTTTCAGGCGAATCAGGCAGTGGAAAATCCGAAACCGGGTTGGCTATTTCAAACGAATTGGAGAAACTCGGTATTCGTTCCGTTATTCTGGGTCAGGATGATTATTTTTACCTTCCCCCCAAATCGAACAGTGAGAGAAGGCGTACTGATGCGGATTGGCTTGGACCCCACATGGAAGTAAATTTTGAAGTGTTTGAGCGGAATCTCATTGATGCCCTTCGCGGTTCTTCCAAAATAACCAAGCCCTTGATCGATTACAACGCAAACACTGTGGATTCGGAAGAAATTAATTTGGATGGCGTGAAGGTGATTATTGCTGAAGGTACATACACCTCTTTATTAAAACACGTCGATGTACGTGTCTTTATTTCTCGTGACTGGCAAAAAACCCTGGAAGACCGGCGAAAACGCAACAGGGGAAATGAAGTCAACGATGAGTTTACTGAGAATATACTGGCTGTGGAGCATAAGATCATCGCCGGTCATAAACAGCTTGCCGACTTTGTGATCAATGACGATTACGATGTGATTGATGTTGGAACGGGGTTATGAAATGGCTGTGAAAAATCGGGTTCAATTAATTACTTACCCCGACTCGTTAGGCGGAAACCTGAAGAACCTCCATCTCGTCCTGGAAAAGCATTTTCCTGATCTTTTCGCCGGCGGGATTCATATATTGCCCCCTTATCCATCATCGGGAGATCGTGGATTTGCGCCGTTGACATACCTTGAAATTGCCGCTCAATTTGGCTCGTGGGACGATATTACCCGCATCAGTAAAAATCATGCAGTTTTGTTGGACTTGATGGTAAATCACATTTCGGCAAAATCCGTCTATTTTCAGGATTTTATTGCCAATGGGCGCGATTCAAAATACGCAGATCTGTTTATTACCCTGGATAAATTGTGGCCGGCAGGCGAACCGGTAAAAGAAGACCTGGACAAAATATTCTTGCGCCGCCCGCAACCATTTTCCGAGTTTCGAATAACGAAAACCGGAAAAACCGAAAGAGTATGGACGACTTTTGGAAAAACGAACCCTTCCGAGCAGATTGATTTGGATATTAATTCCTTACAAACCAGGGAATTAATTGCCAAATTTATGGAGAATTTTGGCAGGCATGGCGTGAGTATGGTTCGTCTGGATGCGGTGGGTTACGTCATTAAGAAACTGGGCACCTCTTGTTTTTTTGTTGAGCCTGAAATTTTCCAATTTCTGGAGTGGATTTCGAAGTTGGCAAACTCTTTGGATATCGATTTGTTGCCCGAAATTCATGCGGATTACGAGACGCAATTCAAGCTGGCAGCAAATGGGTATTGGATCTACGATTTCATCCTGCCCTACCTGATACTGAATGCATTCATTAATAAAACCGGTAGTGGATTAATTGAATATTTAAAGATTCGACCTCACAACCAGTTCACCATGCTGGATTGTCATGATGGCATCCCGATCAAACCTGATCTGAATGGGCTGTATAAAAATGAGGATGCGAAAAAAGTGGTCGATGTTTGTTTGCAAAGAGGAGCCAATTTAAGTCGCATTCTATCCCCCCTGCATAAAGACCCCGATGGATTCGATGTGCACCAGATCCGCGGAACGATCTATTCACTCTTGGGCGCTGATGACGATGCCTACCTGGCGGCAAGGGCGCTCCAGTTCTTCGCGCCTGGTGTTCCGCAGGTTTATTATGTCGGTCTGCTTGCCGGAGAGAATGATATGGAAGCGGCGGAGAAAACTGGAGAGGGGCGGGAGATCAACCGTCACAATTTCTCTCTGGAAGAAATTGAAGAAGATGTTAAAAAACCTGTGGTCAGGAAGCTGATCAAAATGATTCAGTTTAGAAATACGCACGCAGCGTTTGATGGTGTGTTTTCGGTCAAACAAAGCAGTGACCGCGAAATTTCCTTAACTTGGACCCACCGGAAAGAGTTTGCAAACCTGTTTGTCGATTTGGTGCGAGGTTGTTCTACCATTACATATTCGGATTCTTCCGGTAAAGAAGTTATACTCAATTAGGCTGTTACGGTAGCGGATTCTTTGGGCCGCAAATTTGAACTCAATCATATGATTCCAAGAGGAATGCCATGCCATTAACATTTGACTTGTCTTTTGACGAGCTTGAGAACTACCAGGGAATTAATCCCAAGCCGGAAGATTTTGATGCCTTTTGGGATGAGGGGCTGCATGAAATGAACTCGATCGATCCAAAGGTCGAGTTGACCCCATCCGATTTTCAGGCATCCGGCTGCGAATGTTTCCACCTTTATTTTACCGGAGTTCAGGGGGCGCGCGTGCATGCAAAATACTTGCGGCCGCTAAACGGAAAACCTCGCCATCCGGCCGTGTTAATGTTTCATGGGTACACGGGGAGTTCCGGCGACTGGCAGGATAAACTCAGTTATGTTTCGCAGGGATTTTCTGTGGCAGCCCTCGATTGCCGCGGGCAGGGAGGTTTATCCCAGGATGTCGGTGGGGTCCTGGGGAACACGCAGCACGGTCACATCATCCGCGGGCTTGATGAAGCCGTTAATGGTTCTCCCCAAAAGCTTTTGTACCGGCAAATTTTCCTGGATACTGCGCAGTTGGCGAAAATTGTAATGGAGAT
>DAOUGM010000082.1:0-6095 GCA_034428895.1 Anaerolineaceae bacterium | reverse complement strand
AGCGGCACATTGGAAATCATCGGCCCGGAACTTCCCGGTACGGATGACAGGGGCATCTTCTGGCTGGAAACCAGCGGCGCCTATGACCGCACCGCCGAGGTGATCGCCGACCAGGAATTGACGTTCGCCGCCGGTGTCGCTGTGGATCGTTCGACCATCACCCTCGACGGCGAACAAGCGGTGGTGCTGGACGGCATGCCGGGGCAGGACCTTCAGCGCAAGGTATATGTTGTCCATCAGCAGACGCTCTACGTCCTCTCCTTCATGCCAACCCGCTCCGAAAATAAGGAGGTAGCCGCCCAGGTGGAGGCGCTGTACGCTGCGATAACGAATTCCTGGACCTGGTCTCCCTGTTCAGCCAGTGAATAGTGGGTGGTGTGGGTTCACCCATCCAACCGCCAGATCGATTTGTAGTGTGGATTGCAGAAAAAGGAGTCCGAATGGAAAATCAGCCGGTTGAACATGCAACCCAAGGCGTTACGGTAAAGCTGCTTTCATCTCTTGATCTTGGTTTGGAAATCGAGGGCATGGAAGGGCGCCAGTTTCGCATGCGTTTGATCACCTTCGAACCGGGCGCGGTTTTTGGTCCGATTCACGATCATAAAGACCGGCCGGGCATGGTCTACATCCTGCAGGGAACCATCACCGATCATCGTGATGGAGTGGCCACTGAGTACGGACCGGGAGTAGGCTGGCCCGAAGACAGGAACACCCTGCACTGGCTCGAGAATGGAGGAGAGATACCGGCGGTGGAGATCTCGGTCGATATCGTCAGGCAATCGTGAATCGAGGCCTGGCAATTACCCCGGAGACCACCTGACCACATACAAAAATCGCCTTTGAACCCAGGAAGGCGATTTTGTAATCCATCTTCAAGAGCCCGGTCAACAGAATGTTCTGCGCCTGGTTTGGGGTGTTGTAAAGAGTTGTTGCCGGGGCTATTATTGATTTACTTGGCGTCTTCTTTGTCCGATTAAAAGTTTAAGGAGATTGAAAATGACATTCATTCGATCAATTTCAGAGGAACAGGCGCAAAACCTGGTTCATGAACAATATCTTGCTGCCCAAAAGAGCACAGGATATGTGCCGAACTATGTAAAAACCTTCAGTCTTCACCCTGAAGTCTATGATGGCTGGACAAAGCTCATCGGCGCAGTGCGATCCAAAATGAGAATGCGGCGCTATGAGCTTGTGACCCTGGCGGCAGCAATGGCGCTGGAATGTACGTACTGCATGCTCGCACACGGCGCGATACTCCGCAAGAATTTCTTCAGTGCGGATCAGTTGCTGGCAATCGTAAAGGATTTCCGCAATGCCGATCTTCCCGCTGAAGAAGTCGCACTGATGTCTTTCGCGCAGAAAATTATTGCCAATGCGCATCAAATCAACGAGGGTGATATTGAAGAATTGCGGAAACATGGCCTTGCGGACGAGGAAATTCTCGATGTGGTTTTAGCCGCCACAGCGCGCAGTTTCTTTAGTAAGACACTGGATGCATTGAACGCAAGACCTGATGACATATACCTGGACCTTGAACCTGAACTGATCCATGCACTGACAGTTGGACGTCCGTTTTCATAACTGCAATTCGAAACGCTGTGCAATGTAAAAAATGAACATCCACTGCATCAAAGTGAATGGCTGCAGCATGAAAGACCGCGTGCTACTGGAAATTAACGAGTGTTGTTTTCAACAGGGTGCAGCATGATACTTCATTTGCGCCGCATGCCAATCCTGATTCCCCTGGTCGTCATGGCGTCGATCACCGGCTGCACTCCGGCGCCAACGCCCACCCCTGCCACGCTGCCCACCGGCATTTCCTATGTGGATAAGGTGATCCAGTCGGTCTTGTCTGGCGACCTGCAAGCCTTTAAGGACCAGGTAGTCCTGCGTTCGGTTCCTTGCACCAAGGAAAAATGGCTCTTCAGTCAGCCTTTGTGCAAAGAAGATGAAGCGGAAGGCACCATCGTTCAAACCCTGCCGCTGCTCAGCGATGATATGGTGCACCTGAGGATCGACGGCATCCAGGCCTGGCATGGATTGGGAGATGTTCAACTTTATGCCGTGTACCGAACCGGCGACTATACCTATTCAGATGAGTACTTCCCCGCCGGTGAATATGCCGTCGCCTTTCTCTCCGAGGGATCTGAATTCGCCGCCATCCTCCAGGTCACGCAGAATGGGATCGTGCGTATCGATTTCTGCGGTGTACGCTTCGACATCTGTCATGGATCAACCATCGAGGAGAAATACCAGGAAAACCCATTAGCGTTCATCCTGGGTCCGCTGGACATTGAAGATTTGGGGCAATAAAATCAGGGTTACTACACAAATCTCCACAGCGTCGCGCCGTGCGGCTCAGCAGTGGCGTTCCCGATGGCGGTATGGAACGTGAAACGGTAGAGGTGCCACGGCGGTGGACCGGCGCTCGGAGCGTTGTATGGTCCCGTGAAGGCATCGCCTTCGACATGCACCGGCCATCCGCCCTCGCGGCAGCGCGCAGCCACCCGCTCCAGCGTCGGCGCATCGATCACCCGCATCGCCTCGCCCTCGAAGACCATGTCGATGGTGGACAGGCTGGCGGAAATCGTACAGGCTGGATTCGCGCTCAAATTGCGGGATTTGCGTGTCCCAGACCCGCTGGTGAAATAAATATCACCGTCGATCCAGAGCGTGCCGATCCCGGCAGCGTGAGGGCGGCCATCCGGCTGTACCGTACCCAGGAAGGCAGGTCTGCCGAAGAAGATGCTGCCTGTGAGCAGATCGTGCGGCCGGCTCCACGGCAGTGGGGCGTTGCCGTAGATGTCGAGATTCTTCGTCTCGATCGGTGTTCGATCGGTCATCGCCAAACCTCCTCTGGATGCGGGCGTGAGAATCAACCGCAATTCAATTTTTACTCATTTCCCCCATTAATTCAATCGGGTATAACGGTTAATTGAGTTTGAGCGGCGTGGTCAGACAGGTGTCGCTTCCAGCAAAGGTGCTGATGTCTGCCCGGACGCTCAAACCGTTGTAGAGAACCGTCAGCGTGGCATCGATGTCACGCGGCAGCCACACCCCCACAAAACCGTTCGCCATGGTCGTCATATCTGAATTGACGATCTCTTTCCCATCACTGCCGGTAATGGTGGCATGAATGCTTTGATCGACCAGCTCTCCCTGGCACGAAGCCAGACTATGCGTCCCGCAGGGATGGCTTTCGTTGACATACGGCGCGAAGGAGAGATAAAACTTGTCTTGCGGCAGCGCCAGCTTGACCTCGTTCGCGCTATCCTTGAGGATCAAATATTCGCCGGTGATGCTGGCGCTCAGTCCCGCCGGATCTGCGGTGGTGCTGTCCAGCTTCTGAACCATTTCCTCGACCGTCAATCCGCTTAACCCGTATTTGTCGAGGAACGCGGCTTCAGAATTTTCTTTTGGTTTGAACGCAAAATAGGTGCCAATGGTGATGGTAATGGCCGCAACGACGAGTGCGATGATCAAACGCTGAGACTTTTTCATTTTAGTCATCCTTTACCAGTAATATCGCATTAAGTGGATAAAGTATACTCCAATTATCGTATATCAAAGGTGTGGCAAATTTGCATTAGCCGGTCCGGCGCCAGGTGCTACCCTTCCAAGGAGCAAAGTCTTGCCGGTCTGGTGTAGATATGCTGCAACCGCTATCCTGGTTGTCCCGGCGAAATTCCGTTCGCTTCCAATCAGGTTGCAGGACCGAACACAGTCGATTTGTACTCAGATTTGGGAATGGCTGATTATTTCTATGTGATAATTACAATGCATCACACCACTGTCCATAATTTCATTGGGCAACTCATTGCAGTCAACAATGTGTCGGTGGAGGATAACCATGAGGGAAAAAAGTTTTTTGGTCACTTGGGTGCTGAGTATTCTCATCGTGATAACTTATATCGCAATGACATTTCTTGCGTTTATGCAATATCCCGCATCCTTCTCGCCCGGCACCCACTGGTTGAGCGATCTGGGTGACAGGTTGGTCAGTCCGGCAGGGTCATTGTTTTACAATTGGGGTATCTATATCACTGGAATTCTATTGGCCTTGTTTTTCCTCTCGTTGGGTACCAATCGAATGCAGGGAAAAAAGATACAAAACATCATGCTCTTGTTAACTCAAACGCTCGGGGTTTTCGGATCGATCGCCATGATCCTGAGCGGTGTTTTTTCCATCGATCGTTCGCAGACCCATACGCTCTTCTCAACAATGTTATACATCAGCATTGGGACTGCATTTGCATTCTCTGTGGCGGCATTCCGGTATCATAAAGAATTCAAAAGATGGATCCTAATCCTTGGAGTGATCACGACATTGACTAATTTGATCGTGTCTGTGTTCTTTAACAAAACGCATCTACTGGAATGGCCGGTTATTTCACTTTTCCTCATCTATTGTTATTTCCTTGGAAACGAGGTTTATCGCCTGGGAAAATTCAAGGCATCCCCACTATAGGATACTCCCCGGCAGATCGACTCGCTTCGCTTACATCCCCTCGCAAGGTGGTCTCTTGATGAACACACTAAAAACTTCGGTGCTGGTTGACTTTCGCTCCTCATTCTTTGGAGGTGATCCCAACTCAATATCCTAACGTAGGGCGGGTCGCCGACCCGCCATTTTATTCATGTTAACCATGCATTATTCCGATATCAAACCCATTGCATCCTGAGTAGATTGAGAAGCTTTACAAATTTCTCACGGAGAATCACGCGTCAACATTTATGAAATTCTTTTTGCCATATAATAATGTTGAAGTTGGGTTTATGCTTACAGGGTTGGAAAGATCAAGCGTTTTTATCAGTATTGGATAGCTGAATCGTAATAGGATAGAGTTGTTGTTGCGGACTGAGTTTACCGGAATAAAAAGTCGTCGAACTCTTTGCATGCTAGTGATAGAAAGGTAATACTTATGCCAAGTATTAAATTCCAATATGATGACATGATGAACCCTGTAATACAAGCCCTAAAAGCATTAGGTGGTTCAGGCACTAACGAAGAGATAAACGACAAAGTTGCTAATATACTTAACATCCCTTCAGGACCACTTGAGGTGCTACATAATCCAGAAAAAGGGGGGATGACCGAATATGAATATCGATTAATGTGGACACGATCTTATCTCAAGATTTATGGAATCATCGATAACTCAATTCAAGGTGTTTGGGCACTAACAGAAAAAGGTTCAGTAGTCGAAAAGGTTGATGAGAAGGAAGTTATTCGCGTTGTTCGTGAGCAAATTAAAAAATCCAAACAAGCATCCACTAGCGAAAATGAAGAACTTATTAAAACGGTTAAATGGCAAGAAGAATTGCTTGATGCAATTTTAGAACTGTCTCCTGAAGGATTCCAAAGATTAACACAAAGGATTTTACGTGAGTCAGGTTTTGTTCAAGCTGAAGTAACAGGAAAATCTGGAGATGGTGGAATAGATGGCCATGGTATTTTAAGACTAGGAGGGTTGTTAAGTTTTCATGTTATTTTCCAGGCAAAACGATGGAAAGGTTCAATCGGTGCAGGTTACATTCGTGATTTTCGTGGGGCAATGGTAGGAAGAGCTGATAAAGGTCTTTTTATTACAACAGGCACATTTACTAAAGCGGCTATTTCAGAGTCAACACGTGATGGCGCGCCAGCGATTGACTTGGTTGATGGGGATCAACTTGTTGAGAAGCTAAAGCAATTGTCACTTGGGGTAGTATCGAAAAAGATTGAGGTTGAGCAAATCACTGTTGATAAAAATTGGTTCCAAAAAATTTAAACAATTCTAAGCCATCTCTTAGATTTACCCTCCTCCCGGCAACACCAACCGAGTGACAAACCTCCCCCGAAATTTCCTATCGAATAACCTAAATTCAGCGAGTAGGGTGGGTTCGCTCTTTGAACCCACCATTTTTAACCCTCCTCCAGGCAACATCAACCGAGTGACAAACCACCTCCCGAAATATCCTATCGATTAACCTCTATTGAACCTTTTTAGATTCTTGCTATCCACTAACCTGCGCTGCAATTGATCGACCACTCAACTTGGGTGGCTGAAAACCAACATGGGCTCGAACAACACCAAAAAGTCCGCCGCTGGTGA
>DAOUGM010000081.1:0-34682 GCA_034428895.1 Anaerolineaceae bacterium | reverse complement strand
CCGTATGCGATCTTTGTCGATGGACAGGTAATTACACTGTTCGACTCGGTCAATCACCAACAAGTTGCGGATGACGACAATAATGCACAGGGCGGACGAAGCAGCGTACGAAAAGACCAACGCTGGATCAAGATCAGCCGTCCTTTCATTATGGTCGGCGGCGAGTTGACCTTATCGGGTCTTGATCTTGTTTTTGACGATACGCTCAAATATTACGAAGCGCCTTTTCAGGTAAAAGCCAATGGCGGGATTTTGCTGATCGATGACTTTGGCAGGCAGCAGGTTCGTCCGCGCGATCTCCTCAACCGGTGGATCGTTCCGCTCGAGAACCGGATCGATTATCTTTCGATGCATACCGGTCGCAAGATCGAGGTTCCTTTCGACGTACTCGTGATATTCTCCACCAACCTTCCGCCAAAAGACCTTGTCGATGAGGCATTCCTGAGGCGATTGCGCCACAAGATCGAAATTTCCGATCCAAGTTTTGATGAGTACAGGGATATTTTCAAACGCGTGGCAGCCCAGAAGGGCGTTGTATATTCCGACGAGGGGTTGGCCTTTCTGCTGCAGGAATGGTATATCAAGCCGGAACGCAAACTGCGCGCTTCACACCCGCGTGATCTTTGCGACCAAATTGTGGATATCGCCAAATATCTGTCCATGGATCCGGTAATGTCCAGAGAATTGATCACCAAAGCCGCTGAATCCTATTTTGTCGAGTTATAAGTATGTTCGAAGAATTTTCAACGCCAATGATCTTTGGACATCGAGGAGCGAGTGCATCCGCCCCGGAAAACACCATCCCTTCATTTGAACTGGCTCTCTCGCAGGGAGCGGATGCCGTGGAACTTGATGTCAAACTCACCGCCGATGACCAGGCGGTGGTCATTCATGATCAAACGGTCGATCGCACTACGGATGGAACTGGCAAGGTAAACCGTCTGAGACTGGATGAAATTAAAGAACTGGATGCAGGGAAAAAATTTAAAACGGAATTTGAAGGTGTGCGAATTCCCACCCTGGATGAAGTTTTTGAGAGCGTCGGGAAGCGCATTCTTCTCAACGTGGAGTTGACGAATTACTCTTCTCCGGGAGATCGTCTGATACCAATTGTCGCAGATATTGTCCAGCGGCATGGATTGGAAAAAGATGTTCTCTTTTCATCATTTTCTGCAGGCAATTTGAAGCACATGAAAGTTTTGTTACCCGATACGCCAGTGGCCCTCCTTTGCCTTGGAGGATTGCCGGGTTTAATTGCGCGGTCATCACTGCTGCTCAGAACTTCGCCAAGGATCATCCATCCAAATATCATTGATGTTAATGAAGGTCTGGTAAATAGGGAGCACAACAGGAACCGGCGAGTCCATGTTTGGACGGTCAACCAAGATACAGATATTTTGAGGTTGAGAGACATGGGTGTGGATGGAATTTTTACCGATGATCCGCACAACGCTCTCAATATATTGGGGCGGGTGTGATCCCCCTGGAATGGATCCAAGAAGCTTCTCAACGGATCAGTCAATTGATCACGACTACACCGGTGATCTACGATCCGCACCTGGATTTTTACCTGAAGTTGGAAAATCATCAAAAAACCGGTTCGTTTAAATTGAGGGGGGCTGCAAACAAAACCCTCTCTTTGCAGTCTTGGGAACTTTCCAACGGCGTGGTTGCCTGTTCGGCAGGGAATCATGGTCAAGGCGTTGCACTGGCAACGCAATCGACCGGGACTGAGTGCACTGTCTTTGTTCCAGACGATGCTGCTTCGGTAAAGGTTGATGCAATGAAAAGATTGGGTGCCAAAGTCACCTTGGTGCCGGGGGGATATGTCGCAGCAGAAAAAGCAGCGATCCAACATGCAACAGCGACGCAAAAAACGTTTATCTCTCCTTATAACGATGCCCAGGTCATTGCCGGCCAGGGAACGATCGCCCTGGAATTGCTCGATCATTTTAAAGACATGCGGTCATTCAGCAAAATTCTTGTTCCTGTCGGCGGCGGCGGATTGATCTGCGGGATCGGAGCAGTCCTCAATGAGCGGCGCGACCGCCCGCGTTTGATCGGCGTCCAATCTGAGGCTTCTGCGTTTGCTTTTCAAGTGATCAACACGGGAAGCCAGGATGGTGTGATTGAATCAGAGAGTATTGCTGAAGGTTTGGCAGGAGAAATCGACCACGAGTCGATCACAATTCCGCTAATGCAAAAATATGTTGATGATGTTATCCTTGTTACCGAAGAGCAGATCAAAGAAGCCATCCGGTATGCCTGGAGAACCTACGGAGAAATCATAGAAGGATCTGCCGCAGTTGGTATTGCGGCCCGACTTGCTGGTAAAATTCAATCACAGTGCGCGTTGACTGTGATTACAGGCGGTAATATCCAACCGGAATTGTTACACACCATCATTTCTGAAAAGTAGGATCAGGCGGCAGTTTTGAGGAAAGCAGTTCACCTCCTATTCTTATTAATACTACTGGCGGGGTTGCTCGTACCATCAGGGAATGGGTCGGCTGCAATTCTCAAGCAATATGACGCTGCCTATTATCAGGCATCCAGCATGATGCGCCAAATGTCTCCTGAAGAGCGGATCGGGCAATTATTCCTGGTTTCCTTTGAAGGAGCGAAAATATCTCCAGATTCTCAGATCGTAAGTTTGATCGCTCAAAAGCATATCGGCGGGGTTGTTTTAAGAGCGGACAACAATAATTTTGTTGGACCGGATAACACAGCGGTCACAGCGCAGAATTTGATCGAGAGCCTTCAGACGACAGGATGGGAATCCCACCAAAAAAGTTCAAACGATCAAAGCACAGCTGGCTATGTTCCGCTGTTAATCGGAATCAATCAGGAAGGCGACCTATATCCTTACAGCCAGATATTAAGTGGAATTACAGAAATTCCCGCTCAAATGGCTGTTGGAGCGACCTGGAATCCAGAGTACTCTCGGACTGTAGGCTCGATCCTGGGAAGCGAATTAAGTGCCCTGGGCTTTAACTTGCTTTTCGGACCTTCACTGGATGTATTGGATTCCGTTCAGACATCCAGTGGAGAAGACCTGGGGGTGAGAACTTTTGGCGGTGATCCTTTCTGGGTAGGAGAAATGGGCAAGGCATATGTTAAAGGAGTCCATCAAGGAAGTGATGGAAAAATTGCCGTTATTGCCACTCATTTTCCCGGCAGGGGAGGCTCGGATCGCCAACCAGAGAAGGAGGTCGCCACAGTTCGGAAGTCACTGGAACAACTTAAGCAGGTGGAATTGGCTCCATTTTTCTCGGTTACTGGTAACGCGGATGAGAATGATCAAATTGCCGATGGATTGTTGCTCTCACACATCCGATATCAAGGATTTCAGGGGAATATCCGGGCGACGACCAAGCCTGTATCCTTCGATGCCGCTGCATTGGAACTTATCATGGATTTACCTCAATTCAATGGTTGGAGGAAACGAGGTGGGATCATTGTCAGCGATGATTTGGGAAGCGAAGCTGTCAGAAAATTCTTTGACCCGCTGAATACCGGTTTCGATGCCAGACAGGTCGCGCGGAGCGCATTACTGGCAGGAAATGACCTGTTATATTTGGGTAACATAACCTCAACCAATGATCCTGATTCCTATACCACCATCGTTCGAACGATCGATTATTTTACCCAAAGATATCGGGAAGATTCTGCGTTTCAAAAAAGGGTTGATCAAGCAGTCATGCAAATCTTGACAATGAAATTCAGGATTTATCCGGAATTTCAACTCGATGCTGCCTTAGCGAACCAGATTGATTTGATGTCGCTTGGACAATCAAATGAAAAAATCCTTGATATTGCAGAACACTCTGCAACGCTGGTCAGCCCTGATACCGCTGATATCGCATCGGTTCTTCCCAATCCACCCCAATTCAATGACCGGATCGTTTTTATTTCGGATCTTGTTACTTATAAACAATGCTCGAGTTGTGGAGATCAAACCAGCTTTCCGGCTGAAAAACTAATGGATGCAGTTGTGCGCCTATACGGGCCTGGTTCTGGTGATCAGATCCAGGCATCCCGAATGCACGCTTATTCGTTCGAGAAACTCAGGATCTTGCTCGAACACGGCACAGATATCGAGGCTGTACAGAGCGATATGGGTGCAGCAGACTGGATCGTATTTGCATTTTCTGATGCAGACGAAATTCAATACGAAAAGACCATCTTCCAACGATTATTTACTGAGCGACCGGACCTGACACGCGATAAAAAGATCATCGGTATGGCATTTAATGCCCCATATTACTTCGATGCCACGGACGTATCCAAATTCACTGCCTATTATGCCTTTTACAGCAGGATCTCTGTCTTCTTCGATATAGCAGCCAGAGTGCTCTTCCAGGAATTGACACCAACCGGTGATTTACCGGTGTCGGTACCGGGTATTGGTTATGACCTGATTACGGCCACTTCTCCCGATCCGAATCAAATCATTCCGCTTAATATTGAATCTCCAGGCGAAGGACAAATACTCGGGACACCTCCAACTGGGTACAGCAAGCCGCTGCAGTATAAAGCCGGAGATACGATCCCAATTCAAGCCGGGATCATTATTGACATGAATGGAAATCCTGTCCCCGATGGAACGGTTGTTCGTTTCTTAATCGATTCGCGATCAGCCAATGGGACGTTGGAACAGTTGGAAATGCAGACCAAAGACGGTATTGCCCGCGTGACTTACACGATCCCCAGTATTGGCAGCCTTGAGTTACGTGTTGAAGCAGACCCTGCGTTTACATCTCAAATACTACGGTTGGACATAACCACCGCCGGCGGGGTGGTCACAGCCTATGAACCCACAGTTTCTCAAGAAGAGACCTCAGTCACTGAGCCAAGCGTTGAACCGACACCCACCGCGGTAAGTTTCAATAAAGCCCAGCATGAACAAGGAAAGTTATCGATTCTGGACTGGTTTTTGTCCACTTTGTTGGTCGTTGCGGTGTGTTTCGTTTTTAACCGAATAGCTCATAGAACCATGAGTATGAAATGGAACGCATGGATTACATTGGGGATTGCTGCCTGTGGGAACATCGCATATGTGTACGCCGCAGTTGGGCTGCCTGGTGCAGCATCGGCTGTTCAGAATGGGGGGACCGGATTTGTGCTGCTGATTGTTATTCTGGGAATGATGACTGGTCTGGTACTTGGATTTGCGTTGTATTGGTTGACACAGAAACGCAATCAACCTACCGCAAAACAGTGATCAGGAAGGTGATCAGACTCAATCCCGCCACGATTAGCCACTGCCTGACGGTTGCCCGATCGAAAAGCGCAGGTTTTTTCATGGAGATCCTGTTGCCTGCCGGCATGACCACGGGACGGCTGCCAATCAAGGCTTCGCGAAAATCTTCAATCGTGGCAGGTCGATCGTCGGGATGCAGAGCCATTCCCCAAAGGATGGCTTTTTCTGTTTTATAAGAGACAGCAGGGTTGAGCTGCCGGATCGATTGAAGAACGGACGGAGTAATGAATCTTTGACGGGCATCTGATGGAGGTTTTGAGGTTAACAGATGATAGAGAGTAGCAGCGAAGGAAAAAATATCGCTGCGCGCATCAGTATGACCAATATCTCCACCGTATTGTTCAAGCGGTGTATAGAGCGCAGTTCCCTGACCTTGAAGGATGGTAATGGTCACCTCTCCAGGCGCCAATAGTTTAACCAAACCAAAATCCACAAGTTTTAGCAGCCCGGTGGGGGTGACCTTTAAATTGCTGGGTTTAATATCCCGATGCAAAATTGGCGGGGATTGGTGGTGCATATAAGATAAGGCATCGGCAAGCTGGTTAGCCCAACTAAGCACATCACGTTCAGGAATAAAAACCCCTTTTTCCCGATGTTCCAGCATAATGGTACGCAAATCCTTGCCTGGGATGTAGTCCATGATCAGATAGTCGCACTGGTTGATTGAAAAGAAATCAGATACCTTGGGAAGGTTGGGGTGGTCAAGCCTGGCAAGAATGGTGGCTTCGCGCAGGAATTGATCCCTGGCTTCTTTGATCAGATTAGCTGGAAGAGTTTTATCATGTTCCACTTCTTTAAGTGCGCACTGCCTGCCTTCGAGGCGCAGGTCATCGGCAAGGTAAATACATCCCATACCGCCTTGTCCAATGACGCGGCGGATACGGTAGCGTCCACGCAATATTTCACCGTTTTTCCTTGGGATTGCCATATTGGAGCCTTTTACCTTGTCCAAAATCAAATTTGTGATTTATACTAATTTCATATTATACCTGAGGAAAATTTACCATTTGTATAATAAATAGGAGACCGGATGGCGATACCTGACAAGAAAGAACCCATCACTGGAGAGTATCCAGTTCTTGTCGCCTTGCAAGGTCCATTGGAGGGCAGGCGATGGATCATCAAGAATTCTATTTTGATTGGACGAGAACCGGATTGTTCAATTGCAATAGAAGATCGGCAGGTATCGCGGCATCATGCCAGGGTTCAGAACAATCAGGGAATATGTGAATTGGAAGACCTGGGAAGCAAGAACGGTACATTTCATTGTGGCCGGCAAATCGATGACCTTACCTCTTTAACTGATGGCGATATCATCCAGATCGCCCTGATCCAGAAATTTGCATTTTACAGTTCCGATGCCACCATGCCAATGGACGATATTGATCCATCACGGTTGTTGCATAACGGAAAACTAGTACTGGATCGTAAATCGCGGCGTGTATGGGTTGGAAACCATGAATTAACCCCGCCATTATCGGCTGCTCAATTTCGACTCTTATATTGTCTTTACGAACAGCCTGGAAAGGTCGTCACCCGAAACGATTTGATCCATAAGATATGGCAGGATGAAGAAGTTGTTGGGGTTTCAGATCAAGCCCTGGACGCATTGATCAGGCGCCTGAGGGAAAGATTGAAAGAACTCGATCCCTCACATCAGTATATCGTTACAGTCCGCGGACATGGGGTGAGACTGGAAAACATTCCGTAACCAAAAGGGATTAATGCAAACATCCGGCAATTCAAGCCGGATGTTTTTAATGCCATCTGTGAATTTGATGTCGGTTGTTCCTCAACCTTTGAGATTTTTTTCCATTGTCATACGCAGGGCAGTCTTGTAGATACCGCGCAGGGCTTCCATCAATTCGGGGGATTGTTTTCTTGTTTCACCTTCAGAGATGATCGAATTTACAGTTGTCAGGAATTGATCGTTGATCTTCTCAAGGTTTTCTTCAAGGAGTTTCTTGCGGATTTCTTCATCCGGGGCTTCCAGCAATGCCTGGATAAACTCGATCTCGGGCGGCGGTGCAGTCATTTTTTCAATAACGGAGATTACTTTTTGGATCTTTTCGATACGTGCCAAGTTGTTCTCTTCGCGTGCTTTTTCGAATGCAATCTGGACAGCCTGGCTGAAGAATTCGTCGATCTCAGGTAAATGCTTTTCAATGGACTCATCCAGTTTTTCATCCTCCAGGATCGTTTCCAATAATTGATTGGCGTTTTCGAGATGTTTCTTCACTTCGAGGTCGATTTCACGGGTAAGTGAAAGCAACCGATCACGTAACTCGATCAGCGGTTGCTTCTTATCCTCTTGTTCTTTCTCAATCCGTTCGCTCAATACCTGGAAAAACTGATAATCCATTCCCGAACGGGCAACACTTACGATTGTTGCCAGGCTGGTCTCGGATTTTACCGTGGTCAGGATGTCCAATAGTTTTTCGCGTGTTAGTCCGTCTTTTTGCGCCTTCTCCAATTGCTGAAGCGCTTCCTTGGTCTCCTGGCTATCGGCCAGCAGTTTTTGTCCTATCTTAGTTTCCTTCAGCATTTCATTTTGAATTTGCCCAAGGACTTTGGTGGTTTTTTCATCGCCTTGCATGGCGGCCGACTGAAGGAGGGTGGAAAGAATGGCGAACATGTTGCCATCGATCGTTTCTTCTTCCTGGTGAATGATGGTGATGCGATCTTCCGGGTTGGGTACCGATAACAAACGCTGGATCAAATTCACCCGTTTTTGCTGGGCTTCGATCATTTCCTTTGTGATTCCATCTGCTTCCAAAATGCGGTCGATAAGAGTTTGAAATGTAAACATGGTACTGGGCTGGAACAGGTATCCCTTACGTTTTTCAGCCGGGAGGGCATTGACCACCTGATTGATCAGGGGACCGATCTGTTTTTCCTGTTCGTTGATCGGAAGACCCAGTTCAGGAGGAAAATAAGTAAGAAGGAGTTCCTTCGATGGATCGTGATACACAATGGGTGAACTGATCATTCCCTCATAGCCGCAAGACTGACAACGGGCAAAATTTGTGGTCTGACCGAGTAATTTTTGTTTAGCAGTAGGGTCGGTGTTCAGGTCGAACAGCATTTGGACATCAGCGGTAATCGGCTGTTTGCATCGCGGGCAAAGGGTTTGCATTTTTGGCATTTTACACTCTCAAATAATAGTTTTCTGACCCAAAAATTATACCATTTGGGTTTCATTTTGCTGGATATGTTAATAATTTTCTATGACGATGCAGGGATCGGAAGACAGAAGCAAATACGCGCCCCTTTGCCAATCTCGGTATCGATCCAAACGCGACCACCGTGAGCTTCAACGATGGCTTTGGCGAGGAATAAACCCAAACCAGCGCCCTTCGTTTGTTTGGTGGCATCCGGTGAGCGATAAAAGCGGTCAAACACAAAAGGTGCGTCGTTGGGATCGATCCCTGGACCTTCATCGCTGACGCAGGTGATTATATTGTCTCCCCGCTTCGTTGCCTTGATCTTGATTTCGCCACCTGGCGAATACTTGATCGAATTTGTGATCAAATTCGAGAGCACCTGCTCGATTCGGGTATCGTCGGCAAGTATTACCGGCAGGGGATCAGGAATATCAACATTAATGGTGTGATTTTTGGTTTGAGTTTGCTGTCTTTTCGCCACGCGTTTGATCACGTCTGAAAGCTGGATATCCGTTCTTCTGATCGAAAATCCGTTGGCTTGCAGGCGAGATACATCCAGCAGATTCTCGATATAACCACTCAGGCGATCGGCCTCTTCCTCGATCACCCGCAGGCTTTCATCGACGATCTTTCGATCCCATTTCGCGTCATCCCGCCGCAAGGTACTGACATATCCTTTAATCAAAGCCACCGGGGTTTTCAACTCGTGACTTACGACTGATATGAAAGTGGATTTCAGATCGTCCGCCTGGCGGAATCGGGATATATCGCGTACAGTGGTGATGATATTGATCAATTGTCCATCATCTGACATTAACGGTGCGTAGGTAATTCCAACCGGGATCGGGATATTTTTTTTCTTGCGAGTCAGGTCACCTTCGACGTATAAACTTGCATGAGGGGTAAGCGGCCACCCAGAAGCAACAGCTTCACTTAATGGTGTACCATGAGGAGGTTTTGCCCATTGGATGATCTCGTCGTGCTCCTTGCCGACTATCTCTTCTGCTTGGAGTTCTGCAATGAAACTGAAAGATGGATTCGCCCGTTCAATTTTTAGATCCGATGTCAGGATCAATATTCCATCGGCAGCAGAATCCAGAAGACCGGAAACCCTGCGCCGGTCATTATCGACCTGAGTGTAAAGCTGCGCGTTTTGGACGGCTATGGCTGCCTGGTCAGCAAAACTGGAAAGCAAGGCTTTATCATTTACAGAAAACGCAGCGTACTCGCGGAAAACAAAGATCACTCCCAATACTTTTTGCCCGGTGATCAAAGGTAATCCAACGCTGCTTAGCCTACCGAGGCTTACTGCCTGTGTAAAGCTGCTCAAGATGCGGTTAATAATATGAAAGTCGGCTTCCTGTGGATCCTGGTCTTCTGGAATTTGAGCAAATTGAGGTTCAAGAAAACGTAAAAAAGCAGGTGGAAGACCCGTTGAGACCCGAATCTTCCAACCCTGCGAAGGATCGCGAAGGGCGATCAAACCTGCCTGTCCGGCAAGCATTTCAAGTGAAATGTGGAGTATCCGCCCGAGTAATTTATCCAAATCCAGTTCGCGTGTTAGCGCCCTGGATATTTCGAGCAAATAATCCCGTTGCCGAACGCGAAAATCTGGAAGCATGAAGAATTACCTGTTTTCCGCAATTACCTCTTCTTCAGAAGAGATAACATTGGCAGAGTTTTCAGCTACGGTAATTGCTTCTTCAAAGATCTGTAATCCTTCTTCAGCTTCGGATTCTGTGATACAAAGCGGAGGAGAAACCCTGATTACACTTTTCCCGCAACCCAAAGTCAGCAAGCCCCGTTCGAAGGCGCGATCAACCACATCATCACGTAACGCGGCGGCAGGTTTTTTTGTTATCTGGTCTTCAACAAACTCAACTCCGATCATCAAGCCTATGCCGCGAACACTGCCGATGGATGGATGTAATTCTTTGATTTTATTTAACCTGGACAAAATATAACTGCCGACCCTGGCTGCATTGTCCATGTACTCGTCTTCGATCAATTTTAGTGTCTCGAGTGCGGCTACACATGCCAAGGGATTCCCCCCATAGGTATTTCCGTGAGAGCCTTTTGGCCAGGTCACCACACTCTTGCGTGCGATCATTGCTCCCAGAGGAACACCCGACGCAATGCCTTTGGCTGTGGTCACGATATCCGGTTCCGCGCCGAAGTGTTCGATCGCCCACCATTTTCCGGTTCGACCAACGCCACATTGGACCTCATCGGCAATCAAAAGGATTCCATAACGGGTGCAAATTTCCCTGAGTTTCATAAAGAAATCCTGTGGTGGAACGATATATCCACCCTCGCCCTGAATGGGTTCGATAATGATCGCTGCAACCTCATCCGCAGGGATAATTCTCCCGAAAACTTCCTCTTCAAGGTAACGCAAGGTCGCATCCCCAACATTTTCACCCGGCAACTCTTGAAGTACCGGACGATAAGGATCTGGGTAAGGTATGTGGGTGACACCGTTCATCAAAGGGAAAAATCCGCGGTGATAATGCGGCTTACTGGCAGTCAAGGTTACAGAGCCAAAGGTCCTGCCATGGAAACCACCCAAGAATCCGATGAATTGGCTGCGGCCTGTATGATATCGAGCCAATTTTAAAGCGGTTTCCACGCTTTCGGTACCTGAATTTGTGACAAAAGAAACAGCATCCTCTTGAAAAGGTGCAATTTGATCCAAATATTCTGCCAATTCAATCCATTTGGCATGGTAGAAATCTGAAGAAATATGGATGAATTTTTCTGCTTGTTCTTGAATGGCTTTTACTACTTTTGGATGACTGTGTCCGGTGGAATTTACCGCAATGCCGGCAGCAAAATCCAAGAATTTATTATCATCAACATCCCAGACATAGACCCCCTTTCCGTGATCCATAACGAAAGGATACCCTCGCGGATATGAGGGCGAGATCACCTTGCTATCTCGTTCGATGAGACGTTTTGCATTAACCCCTGGTAAGTTTAGCGTTTTCATATACACCTCCTGGTGATGGTTTGAATTGACGCACAAACAACCTGACACAATCATCTATATCTATTGTAAAGAACCAGCGTAGTAACTTCATTATATCATGCGGGTGATTTTCAATCTGCATAATAGGGGGGGTGGTGATGGGGATCAAGATCTGCCCCAAAGAAGCCCGAAAAATATCGTTGACGGGTAAACTAAAGGCTGCTATCATATTCACCATATGCGTTTTAAACGGAACAATAAAGTCTTTAATATATTGCAAAAAATCCTGCTTAATTTGCGCTGGCTTGTGCCCGGGATCGGGGTAAAAAGGTGGATCTTGGTAATACTGGCAGGGACGACTTTATTGGGCGTGGGAATGGCAGTCTACTTGCTGGATATTTACCGTACTGCTCCAGAATCCTGGTGGCTGCCGGTCATTAAGATCGTTTCACTGCAATTCATTCAAGTTCGAATCTTGCGTGCCCTGATCTTTGGCGGTTTAGGCATCGCATTAATTGTTATCGGGACGATGGGATTGAATCGTTCGCTGCTCAAACCATTCCTTCGCCCTGGAAAAGACATCATCGATACCGTATCAGAATATCGCCGGCGCGAGAAGGGACCGAAAATCGTGGTCATTGGCGGGGGGACTGGACTTACCTCCGTTTTGCGCGGAATTAAGGAATATTCCAAAAATATCACTGCGGTGGTCACGGTTGCAGATGATGGAGGTTCTTCTGGCGAGATACGAAAATCAATTGGCATTCTACCGCCAGGAGATATTCGCAATTGCCTGGCTGCTCTTTCCAACGACGAAGAACTGCTCACCCAATTGTTTCAGTATCGCTTTGCCGCCGGGGCGGGTTTAAACGGGCATTCATTGGGAAACCTGTTGATCACGGCACTTACAGAAATCACGGGGAGTTTCGAAGAGGCGATTGCTGAATCTGCAAGGGTTCTAGCAGTGCAGGGCAATGTTTTACCATCCACCTTAAAAAATATCAATCTGGTTGCTGAAATTGAGTTACCTGAAAAGAAGGTCACGGTCAACATCACAGGAGAGAGTGAAATCAGCAACATGGGGGGGAAGGTGAGGCGGGTGTGGCTCGATCCAGGCAATCCATCTCCTTTTCCACCGACGCTGCAAGCCATTCTCAGTGCGGATCTGATCGTCATTGGACCGGGCAGTTTGTATACCAGTATCATAGCAAATTTGCTGGTTCCCGACCTAGTCGATGCGATCCATGTGAGTAAAGCCTGCAAGATCTATGTGTGCAATGTGGCTACACAAGAAGGCGAGACTGATGGTTATTCTTGCGAGGACCATATTCGCGCGATTGAGAACCACATTGGTTCGAATATTTTCGATGTGGTCGTGGCTAACAATCGGTATGAAGGTGTTTTACCAGCGGGTGTTGATTGGGTCAGGATAAAGGACAGCAATCACAAGAACCTGTACCAGACAGACCTGTTGGATATAGATAATCCATGGAGACATGATTCGGCAAAGGTTTCCAGAACGATCATGGAGTTGTACATGGAGAGGACAGGACCCTTAAGTTCTAAGGATGATTCGACTTCCATTTAGGATATATTGTGGTCACTGAAGATGATAAAATTAATTAATCTTTTAGGAGGATTATTATGACAGTAAAAATTGGCATTAACGGTTTTGGCCGCATCGGGCGGCAGGTTTTAAAGGCCATCAATGAATTTCACGGAAAAGAGCTTGAGATCGTTGCAGTCAATGACCTCTTCGACACTAATACGAACGCCCATCTCCTGAAGTATGATTCCAATTATGGGATCTACCCGGGAACCGTCATAGCAAAAGAAGGAGAATTGGTTGTAGACGGAAAACCCATCAAGGTATTTGCCGAAAAAGATCCTGGTGCGCTGCCCTGGAAGGCTCTGGGCGTTGACATCGTCATCGAATCGACAGGCGTATTCACCGATGCGATCGGCGATCCTGCAAAGGGGAAGGTTGGTGCAAATGTTCATATCGAAAAAGGTGGTGCCAAAAAGGTGATCATCTCCGCACCGGCCAAGAATGAAGATATCACGATGGTGCTGGGCGTGAACGATAAGGCGTATGATCCCGCCAAACATCATGTGATCTCGAATGCGTCATGTACCACCAACTGCCTGGCTCCGGCTGCCAAGATTGTGAACGATAAATTTGGCATCATCCACGGCATGATGACCACGATCCATTCCTACACGAACGATCAGGTGATCCTTGATCAGGGACATAAGAAAGAGATGCGGCGTTCTCGCGCCGCCGGTTTGAATATCATCCCGACAACCACCGGCGCTGCCAAAGCGTTAGCACTGGTGATCCCGGAATTGAAGGGCAAATTCGACGGCTATTCGTTGCGTGTACCAACCCCGACCGTATCGGTTGTTGATTTCGTAGCGACCATTGAAAAAGCAACAACCAAGGATGAATTGAACGAAACCTTTATTGCGGCTGCGAATGGTGAGTTGAAAGGAATTCTCGGCTATACCACAGGACAGTATGGCGACCCCCTGGTTTCCATGGATTTCAAAGGTGATCCCCGATCGTCTATCGTTGACTTGCCTACTAACATGGTCATGGGCGGTAATTTGATCAAAGTTGTTGCCTGGTATGACAACGAGTGGGGCTACTCCTGCCGCACCGCTGACCTGGCGGCCTTGTTAGCGAAGAAACTATAATTAAGAATGTAGGACGTTCTACAATCTATTTCAATAACCCGATGCGCAACCTGATCAAATTATCTGGTTGCGCATCGGTCAATAATGCGGGAGGAATGCCATGTTCAACAAAAAAACCATTCGTGATGTTGATGTAAAAAATAAGAAAGTATTGGTGCGTGTTGATTTCAATGTGCCGCTCACAGAGACTGGAGTGGGTGACGACACGCGCATCCGGGCTGCCCTGCCGACGATCACATACCTGTTGGATCATGGGGCGGCGGTCATCCTGTGTTCCCACCTCGGGCGACCCAAAGGTGGTCCGGATCCGAAATACTCATTGAAGCCTGTGGCTGAACACCTGGCAGCTTTGCTGGGAAAGAAAGTGGAATTTGCCACCGATTGTATCGGTCCCATTGCCGAAAGCGCGGCAAGAAATCTGAAACCGGGGAGCATCCTCGTGTTGGAAAACACACGCTTTCATCCGGAAGAGGAAAAGAACGATCTAGGCATGGCAAAACAACTGGCAGACCTGGCAGATGTATATGTCAACGATGCTTTTGGTACCGCACACCGGGCGCATGCTTCGACCGAGGGAGTTACCCACTTTCTTCCCGGCGTGGCTGGCTTCCTGCTTGAGAAGGAAATTCAGTACCTGGGACAGGCAGTGGCGGATCCCAAGCGTCCATTCGTGGCGATCATGGGTGGAGCCAAGATCAGTGACAAGATCGGTGTGATCAAAAACCTTTTAAAGAAGGCAGACACCATTTTGATCGGCGGCGGTATGGCAAACACGTTTCTCAAAGCCAAGGGTATGGAAATGGCAGATTCCCTTGTTGAAGATGATTCTATCCCGTTGGCGGTTGAATTGCTCAAAGAAGCCTCCGGCAAGATCCACCTGCCAGTCGACCTGGTGCTCGCTGACAGATTCGATGCCGAGGCAGCCATGAAGACTATCTCCGCAGGCGATGTGCCTGCCGGTTGGCGGGTTTTGGATATTGGCCCGGATACGGTTAGTGCATACGCGAGCGTCATCGAAAAGGCGGGAACTGTTGTTTGGAATGGACCGATGGGAGTTTTTGAATTCCCGAAATTTGCAGAAGGAACATATGGAATAGCCAAAGCGGTTGCTGCCAGCCAAGCCGTGAGCATCATTGGCGGTGGAGAATCAGTAGCCGCCATACAACAATCGGGATTAGCCGACAAGATCACACATATATCTACCGGCGGCGGAGCGTCTCTGGAGATGCTGGAAGGACTGGAACTGCCGGGGGTTGCGGCTCTGCAGGATAAGTAAAAATGGGGTTAGTCCACATACTTTTCGAGAATTTGTTGATTTCCAAATGGAGAACTTAATTATGAAAAAAATTCCAGCCTGGTTAATCATAATCATCATTCTCGTAATAGGATTTGGTTTGATCCAATTAATTCCATTGGGCAGTGGAATTACGAATCCACCTGTAACTAATGAGCCTAACTGGGATTCACCTGCGACCCAGGAAATTGCGAAACGCGCCTGTTTTGATTGCCACAGCAACGAGACAACACATCCCTGGTACTCAAAGATAGCACCAGTTTCATGGTTGCTGGTCCGGGACGTGAAAGAAGGCAGACAGGCAATGAATTTCAGTGATTGGCCAACCGATGCAGTAATTCAGAGGGAAACTGCCAATGAAATTCGTGAAATACTCCTTGAGGGTGAAATGCCTCCAATCCAATACACAATCATTCACCCCCATTCCAAACTCAACAGTGCAGAGATCGATCAATTGGTCGGCGGCTTAGGAGTCAATAAATAACAAGATTAACCGCGTCACCAAATTAGGTTTGGAAGATTCTACTATCACCAATGCAGTCTTCGAGCCAGTGAAGCCTGTAAGCCAAAGGCTGTTAGCCCAAAGGCTTTACAGATCGCATGGAATACGGTAGAATTCTTGCGCCACCTGAATCAGTGCTTACCCTCGACCCTCGCACTGTCAGTAGTTTTCTCGGAGGAATTAAGTTGGCTAATATTAAGTCTGCAATCAAACGCAACAAGCAAAATGAAAAACGACGCATTCGCAACCGCGTCTACCGCGGTACCGCACGTACATATATCGCCCGCGCCCGCGTTGCGATTACCGAAAAGGATGCCGAAACTGCACAAGCTGCAACCCTTGAAGCGATCTCTGCTTTGGATAAAGCCGTGCAGAAGGGTGTTATTCACAAGAATAATGCCGCCCGTCGCAAGAGCAGGTTAATGAAGCGTCTGGCTGCATCCAAGTAAAGAACGTTTTTCAATGACGCAATCAAGCGGGAGAGATTTCTCCCGCTTTTGCATTCGAACGATGGTGTCACTGCCGCCTATGATATAATCCTGTTGAAAATTTCATTGGAAGCTGGATGGGAAATGTTTGAAGCCGAGCAATTAAATGTTGAAAATTTAATTCAAAAATATTGCCAGGAACATGATCTTCCAGTAATGGCAATCAAATGGTCCTGGATTCCCTTCAATGGACAATGGGGGATTGCCACCTCATTCTTTCAATTGGCTTCCAAATCCTTCGGGGAGAAAAAAGGCAACGTGGGACTCCGGGCTAAAGAAATCGCGCAAGATGTGGCTGATTTTCTTGCGGATATTCCAGGTTTCGAGAAAATCGAAGCGGTCAATGGATATTTGAATTTATACTTTTCCACCACGGATTATTTTCAGCGTGTGGTGGATGAGGTTTTACATAAGGGAACCGAATATGGAAGAGGAGCAAAGACTGCCCGGCAGTTAATGGTGGAATTTTCCCATCCCAATACCCACAAGGCCTTTCACGTAGGACATTTGCGTAGCGCATTTTTGGGGGACGTACTGGCACGGATTTTAGAAGCTGCCGGCAATGACGTGATCCGGGTAAATTACCCGGGTGATATGGGATTGCACGTGATCAAATGGTTGTGGAACTATTTGAAATATCATAAAGGGGAAAAACCAGACACGGACATTACCCGCTGGATGGGAGCCTTGTATGCCGAAGCCGTGAGAAGGCTGGAGCAGGACCCGGATTTGGAAAAAGAGGTTCGGGAGGTTTATTCCCGCTGGGACAACAGGGAACCTGAAGTCGTAAAGTGCTGGGAAGAAACCCGCCAATGGTCATTGGACGGGTTTAGCGAAATGTATAAACTCCTAGACATCCGCTTTGATCGCTACTACTTCAATTCAATGTTCGAAGAGCCCGGTAAGAAGATGGTTGACGAATTACTGCAAAAGGGGATTGCGAGCGATGAGCGAGAGGAAGGCGGAGCAGTAATCGTTAAGATTGATGAAAAACTGGGTTTGAAGGATGAGAAGTACCGCGTCATGGTCGTCCTGCGCTCCGACAGCACTGCATTATACGCCACCGAAGACCTGGCATTGGCCAAGCAAAAATTCAACGATTATCCTGATCTGGAAAAATCATATTACATTGTTGACGTTCGACAGTCTTTACATTTCCAACAGGTTTTTAAAACACTCGAACTGTTGGGGTATGAATGGGCAGATCGATGTCAACACGTGCCTTATGAACTCGTCAATTTGCCGGGGAATGTAACCATGGCTTCACGCGAGGGTACGGTTGTACTGCTGGAAGATTTGATCCGTGAAGCAACGTCCCGTGCGCTCGAAGTGGTGCGTGAAAAGAATGCCGACCTCGCTGAGGAAAAACAACTTGAGATCGCTCGTGCAGTTGGAATTGGGGCGATCAAATTTCCCATGCTATCGCGTGAAAGTAATAAAATCGTGACATTCGATTGGCAATCAGCGCTCGATTTCAACGGTCAGGCTGCGCCTTATATCCAGTATGCCTATGTGCGGGCGAACAGCATTCTGCGCAAGGTGGATCAGGTAATTCCGCCATCAACAAAGAACTCTTCTGAATTGTCGCCGCAAGAGATCGCCCTGGTGGACCTGATCAGCCGCATTCCGGAAGAAATTCAAAAGGCAGCCAGAGATATGAAACCGTTGATCATTACCAACTTGGCATATGAACTGGCCAGAGCCTTCAATGATTTTTACACTAAATGCCCTGTTTTGGCTGCGGAAGAACCGGTACGTTCATCACGGCTTCGGTTGGTGGCTGCAGCACGACAGGCGATTTCCAACAGCTTGGTTTTACTGGGCATCACAGCCCCACAAGCGATGTGAAAATACTCTTAAACCATATCTAAAGGAGACCAAAGTATATGACCCCGATTAAAACCCTGATCATGGGCGCAGCAGGACGAGATTTTCACAATTTCAATGTTTTTTACCGCGACAATAAAGATTATGAAGTTGTCGCCTTCACTGCAACCCAGATTCCGAATATCGAAGGTCGGAAATATCCAGCACAGCTTGCCGGTTCCCTCTACCCCGCAGGAATTCCCATTTATCCGGAGAGCGAATTGGTACGCCTGATCAAGGATTTGAAGGTTGATCAGGTGGTGTTCGCATATAGTGATGTCCCCCATGAAGTTGTGATGCACAAGGCATCCATCGTTCTTGCCGCTGGTGCGGATTTTCGCCTGATGGGGACTGAAACCACCCAGGTCAAATCCATCAAACCGGTTGTCTCGGTTTGTGCCGTACGCACTGGCTCAGGAAAGAGCCAGACGACCCGCCGCGTGGCAGCGATCCTGCGCGAAATGGGATACAAGGTGGCTGCCATTCGCCACCCAATGCCGTATGGTGACCTGGTGAAACAGAAGGTGCAGCGCTTTGCCACTTATGCCGACCTCGACAAGCATGAATGCACCATCGAGGAACGCGAGGAATACGAACCTCATATCGATAACGGCGTGATCGTTTATGCCGGTGTAGATTATGAAGCGATCCTGCGTCAGGCGGAACAGGAAGTGGATATCATCCTGTGGGATGGCGGTAACAATGATTTTTCTTTCTACAAGTCTGATTTGAGTATCGTTGTGGCTGACCCGCATCGTGCAGGGCACGAGAAAGCGTATCATCCCGGTGAGACCAATGTTCGCTTGGCAGATGTTTTTGTCATCAACAAGGTCGATACCGCCGATCCTGCCAAGGTGATCGAGGTGCGTAACACTCTGCATGAGCTCAATCCGCGGGCGATCATTATCGAAGGCGCATCTCCCTTGTTCGTCAACGATCCTGAAGCCATCCGCGGCAAGCGCGTGCTGGTAGTGGAAGACGGTCCAACCCTGACTCATGGTGAAATGGCATATGGTGCCGGTTGGGTGGCTGCCAAGCGCTTTGGCGCCGGCGAAATCGTCGACCCGCGTCCGTTTGCGGTTGGCTCCATTCACGACACTTTCGTGAAGTATCCAAAAACCGGAACGATCCTGCCAGCAATGGGATACGGCGACCAAATGGTCAAAGATCTCGAGAAAACCATCAATAAAGCTGATGTTGATCTGGTGATTTCTGCCACCCCGATCGACCTGACCCGCATCATTAAGGTCAACAAACCCATGCAGCGTGTAGGGTATGAATTGCAGGAAATCGGAAAACCCGACCTGAAAGATATTCTCACCAAGAAGTTTGCCAAAAAGTAAAATAGATTGAAATGGATCAGGAATCAGTACTGATTCCTGATCCACCTTAAAAGGTAGTCCAATGTTCATTGACGAGGTAAAGATCTATGTAAGGTCGGGACGCGGTGGGGCGGGGGTTGTTCATTTTCACCGCGAAAAATATGTACCTCGAGGTGGACCGGATGGTGGAGATGGCGGCAGAGGGGGAGATGTTATTTTTCGTGTTGCTGCAACGCTCAATACACTGCAAAGTTTTCGTTATAAACACAAGTATGTTGCGGACGACGGCGAGAATGGCGGTCCGAGCAACATGACTGGGAAGAGCGCCAAGGATTTGATCATCCCCATTCCGCCGGGGACAATGATCTATGACGCCGAAACGAATGAATTGTTGGGCGATCTCGTTGAGCCAGACCAGCAGTTGGTCGTGTGCAAGGGGGGGCGGGGTGGACGAGGGAATCAACATTTTGCCACTTCCCGCAATCAAGCCCCTCGAACAGCCGAGAAAGGGGAACCCCCGGAAGAAAAGCAATTGCGGTTGGAGCTGAAGCTGTTGGCGGATATCGGGATAGTGGGGGTACCCAACGCTGGAAAATCCAGCCTGCTGGCAGCCGTGACCAATGCCAAACCCAAGATCGCGGATTATCCGTTCACCACTCTTGAACCCAAACTGGGAGTTGCCCATCTTGATGAGGAAACCGATCTGATCCTGGCGGATATTCCAGGTTTGATCGAAGGTGCGCACCAGGGAGTGGGTCTTGGATTTGACTTCCTAAAACACATTCAACGCACACGGGTTTTGATCCATGTCATTGATGGTATGGCTGAAGACCCCCTGGCGGATTTTTCCCAAATTAATAGCGAACTGGCGTTATTCGATCCTGAACTTGGTCGAAAACCCCAGATCGTGGTGGTCAACAAGATCGACATGCCCGAAGTTCAAGCGCGCTGGAAGGATTTGGAAAAATCCTTAAAAAACATGGGTAATATTGCTTACGCCATTTCAGCGTTGACGAGAACGAACCTGCAACCAGTCTTGTGGAAAGCGCATGAGTTATTAAAAACTACTCCGATTCCCGAGGTAGCTCCGACACTGCCGATCTACAAACCCGCGGAGGATCCGCGAGATTTTAAGATCACGCGAGAAGAGAATGGATGGCGTGTTACCGGTATCGCAATTGAACGCGCTGCTGACATGACCTATTGGGAACATGACGGCTCGGTGCGGCGATTCCAGAGGTTAATGGTCACCCTGGGAGTCGATGAGGCGCTGCGGAAACAGGGGATCAAAGAAGGTGAAACCGTTTACATCAAAGACTATGAACTGGAGTGGCAAGATTAAATGGCTGAATTTAAACGAGTTGGCATATTCGGAGGAACCTTTGATCCTCCGCACGTGGGTCATCTCATCCTGGCTGAAGAATGCCGTACCCAGCTTTCTCTTGACTTGCTTTTATGGGTGGTCACAGACAACCCTCCTCATAAACGTTATACCAATGTGAGCCCTATCGAAGACCGTGTGATCCTCGTGGAAAAAGCCATCACATGTAATCCTTCTTTCAAAGTGTCGCGCGTTGACATCGACCGCCCCGGACCGCATTATGCAATCGACACAGTGAATATCCTCAAGAAGGAATATCCCGGTTCAGAAATGTATTATCTGATGGGCGGTGATTCCTTGCACGATCTTCCCACCTGGAACAAACCATTGGATTTCATAAGAACTTGTGACGGTATCGGGGTTATGCGCCGTCATGCCGACCAGGTTGATCTTGAATCGTTGGAGAAGGTTTTACCGGGTGTCACCAACAAGGTGAAGATCGTCGAGGCTCCAATTCTGGAAATCTCCTCCAAGCAAATCAGGCAACGAATTGCGGAGGGCATGGGATACCGATATTACCTGCGAGATGCGGTGTACCGCGCAATCGACGAGATGGGTATGTATAAATAAAAATACTGGCCAAAGCCAGTATTTTGTCGTCAGGTTCCAAAATAATTAAATTTCAATATCGTAGGTATGAAATTGATTTTTGCATGGGTTACCCCATGCGATTTCCATTTTGCGATCAGAGAGATCCATTATTATGCTGACAATCGTTTTTTCCCGATCCATCGGATCGATATCAAAGATAGAGTGGTTGCAGATGGAATCGGGGTAATTGACATGGTCTCTCAAGATGGCTTCCAGAGTTTTGCTGGTATGCTTTTTTGATTCTCGAAGGAGATGAAGGGCGCGGAAATAGCGCACACGGGTGTGGATCAGCTCATCTCGATTATTTTCGATGCTTTCCATTCTGGGGGAGAGGTAGTTGTTGGTATGTGCAAGATAACCGTCGATGGCATAATGAATATCGAAATTTCGAGCAGAAACTTCAACGTTGTACATTTCACCGCTTTCGTGAGCAATGAGATGGTTGTACCCGGCGGCACGTAAAGGGACCAACGTATAACGAATCGCCTGTCCAATGGTCTTTGCACCCAAAACGGCTCGTGAAACGATCACGCGCGGGATGCCAATGCGTGTATCGTTGGGATATACCGTATCACAGCATTGCGCGATGCCGGCTTCATTAAAACCAACGTTGGGAAGTAGCCCACCATACGACATGGCAAGGAAAGCCGGTTCGTCATCCGGCTTGGCGTGAATCAGGTAGACATCTGGTTCGTCATCGGGCAGCCAATCTTCATTATGAGCTACCAGGACGTTGTTCTTGGCAGTATTTTGTTCATTTACTGCCAGGCTGGTACATTTGGTCAGGTGAAGGGAATCGGTGGTTACTGCTTCGAGGGCATTCACGACCGCCAGTTCGTTCAGGTTAACGTTGGCGCCTTCCGCCATGCCGTACAATTCATCGACATAAAGCGGATATCTTTCCTGGGCAAAAGGAACGTATTTTCTTGCCTGTATCTTGGCACCTTCCCATGAAAGTTGAAGGGTATTATAGGAAGATTCCACCAGTATCCTGGCATTGTCGATGCTGTGCTGGATGAGAGGACGCAAGGCTTCTCCCATCTGCTGACCGATTGCACGGTGCGATCCTTTTACATAAACGATTGGTGGTGGTTCCGGATGGATTACAGTACTATTGTCATTCATAGGCTAACTATATTCCATCTTGAAAGAACTATCAAGGTAAAAAATCCCGGAGGGTTTTCCCTCCGGGACATCCAGCTGGTTCAATTTATTGTTTGACAAGCTGCAAACTGCCTACTGCCATATCGATAACGATGTTGATCACCGGACCTTCGGTTCCGAATTCATAAGCATTGTTATAAACCGTCCAGGTTCCTGTAAAGCGGACTTCTTTTAATCCTCCATTCACCAGGACCTTGACATGTTTGTCGGCGGGAAGGATCAACTTCACATCACTCATGCCTGATTTGATTTCCACGTTGACATCTTTTCGAAGTTCACCAGAAAAATCAAGTTCAAAGCTTCCTACGCCACTGTCAAAGGTTACTCGATCAGCATTGGCGTTTGCCAAACCTGTGATGGTTACATCCGAGGCACCAGTTTTGTAGCTAAATAGCGACATATCAACTGGATTCGGAGCATCGAAGCGGACTTTCGATTCGCTTGCACCATCAGCAATTGAGAGTTTGGTAATGGATAGACCGGTCAAGTCCAAATCACCTTCATAGGCACCAGTGGAGAGATTTAAATCCAGTGGCATCGGACCTATTTTCAAATTCCAATTATTCTTGATCGTTCCTTCGGGGATGCCAACATTGACTAAATGCTCCTGGCGGATGGTGACAGAGTTTCCATCACGTGTCAGGACGGGCTTCCAGTCATCGATGTTGAAGAGTATCTCTCCTTCAACAAGTTTATCAGTCCCGGCGCTCAAGTTTAGTTTGCCTGCTCCCATCTCAATACTAATACTTGACGTTTCTGAACCTGATCCAGGGGCTTCATCTACTGTAAAGGTTTGTGTGACACCGGTTCTTACGGTTGGGACATTCACAGTAAAAGAGCAAGCCATTAATGCTGCAGCAATGGCAATGATGATGAGTATTTTAATTATTTTCATTTGACCTCCAAATTCCTAATTCTTGCTGAGTAATTTTTATGATGGTGTATTAGTAGATTCAGGCGGCTGTGAAGGAGCCGTTGGTGGAATGACGGCCTGTACAACACGATAGGCGTATTTTGATGACCCAAAGCGGCTGATGATCACAGCACCCAAGCCGATAATGCTAACGATGATACCGATTAGCATTCCTATACAGGGGATGAAGGTGGCATACCCAGTGACGAGGCTCAAGAGCAGTACGCCTATCCCCGCAGAGATCGAAGGACTCCATGAAGTTTTTAACAGGGCAGCGATGCGCTGGCCAATCTCGTAGCCGACGGCTACGAAACCGTAAAAAACGGCTAGTATGAGAACAATCATTCCCAACAAGCTGACTGGTATTAACAGAACCGTAATCATGAGAAGCATCAGGACGATCGGTGCAACGATGATTGTAAGAACTCCCACACCACCAGCCACTAACGGTTCGCGAATAACTGTGTCAGATACGCGCTTTAACTGGTTGGGAAGCAACAACCCAATGATTACTGCCAAAACCGCCATTGCCAGAGCTTCCAGGAGGGTATTAAGTAATTTTGTTAATGGTTTTTGCGTGGGCACAAAGGGCAATATGATATTGCCAGGTTTATTTGAATTAAAGTTAAAAATCTCAGGGCTCTGTTCCGAAATGTTGCCAGAAATTTTTGCCAGCGGTGAGCGATTCAAATTTCCACCAAGTAATGTAATTCCTCCGTTTATGTCCGCATAGGATTCGAGGTTCACAGCGCCACCGATGGCAACGATATCACCGTTTACTTGACCTCTGACAGAGATTGTTCCACCTATCAATACAATATCGCCGTTTAAATCAGATTCATTGGCAATGGTAGCCGTGCCGCCAATGACAAGCAGGCTGCCTTCCAACCTTTCGCCAGTATTCAGGCGAAAGGTGTTGCCAATGATCACCTGATCACCTGTGATGACATGACCAGGTTCAGGGGTTGGAGTTTGTGCAGCAACATCCGCCAAAGGGACTATTGCGAAGATCAGTACGCTAGTTAGTAGTAAAAACCTGATGATGTTTTTCATTTATGCTCCCCCCTTTTAAACGCCAGTTTCCAGATCGATAAGCCAAGAGTAAAACAAGCTAATATTACCCAACTGCTCACGATGATAATTGTTACGATCAAGGTGGAGGGTGGAACAGCCTGGGCTAATTTGAATAGAATTGCCCAAAAGTTTTCTATACCGCTAAATAGTGTAAACATCGTGGAGATGAAACCTGCAGATAATGAAATCAAGGACAAATCAGGCAGGAAAAGGATACCCAGTGTGATGCCAATTGCAATGGCTCCTGAAACGAGAGCAATTATCAGGGTTCGAGCTTGTTTCTTTTCCAGTTCGCGTTTTCTCCGCGCCAGGTCTGCAGTCCATCGTTGAGTGAAGTCAGAAGGTGCGGATTGGATATGGCTGGAACGAAGAGATCGTTCGGCAATGGTCCATCCTTCCTGAAGTTGAGAACATTCCAAGCAATCTTTAATGTGATGCTCCAGGACTTGTTTCTCCTCCTCGGTATTTGGGGGATCATCTAGAATCCAAGATTCATACGGCTGATGATTCATTTTGCCTACCTCCTTCCATGATGATTGTTCGACCTGCCATGATGGATTCGGCAAGTTGGCGTCTTGCACGGTGTAATCGACTTTTTACAGCACTTATTGTTAATGAAAGCATTTGACTGATTTCTTCCTCCGAACATCCATACCAATATTTAAGGATCACTGCTGCACGGTCTGGGGGTGAGAGTTTATTAATCATGGAGTGTAAAATCTGATCCTCATCATTTTTTATTGTGAGAATCTCCGGTGTGGGAATGGATGGATCAGCAAAATCGAGATCTGGATACTCATCCAGTTCGAAAATGGCGATTCGTCGTTTGCGTTGTTGATCAATACAGTAATGAGCGGCGATCGAAAGCAGCCACGTGACAAAAGATCTTTGCAGGTCATAGCGCTTGAGATTTTGATAGGCGCGCCAAAACGTCTCCTGGGCTGCATCTTCTGCTGCAGTGCTCTCTCCGAGCATTCTGTAGCACAAATTGTAGACAGGAGTCTGGTATGTATTGACCAGCATGGTGAAGGATTCTTCATCTCCATGGAGGGCTTTTTCGATCCATTCTTGTTCCAGATTTTTCACGACAGCCCCAGATGTTGTTTTTCTTACTGACATATACGGAAAACCTGAAAATTAGTTGCAGTTCTTTTTGGTGAAATCCGATGACACAAAAAAATTTCTCTTAAAAGATGATCTCTTCCTTCCCTGCCAGCTTTTCGTTAATTTTGGAAACGACCAGATCCAAATGCTTCGGTTTGTGTACAAAGTCGAGGTCATCGGTGCGCAGAGTTAATACCGGGCAAAGGTCGAAATTGTTGATCCAATCTTCGTAAAAACTTTCGAGAAGCGCAAGGTAATTCGGATCCATCGAAGATTCGATCTCGCGTCCACGTTTTTTTATGCGTTCCACCAGGATGTTTACCGGAGCCTGGAGGTAGATGAGGAGCGACGGGAGGGGTAATGTTTTAACGACCAGATCGAAAACCATCCGGTAGGTGCTGTAGTCACGTTCGGTAATGTTCCCCATCGAATGAAGTGCGCGGGCGAAAATATATGCATCTTCATAAATACTGCGGTCAATGATGGCAGAGCGCGAGTCTTCGAACATTTCCAGGTGCTGCTGGGCTCGATGTCCTAAGAAGAACACCTGCAGGTGGAATGACCATTCTTTCATATTGGCGTAAAAATCCGGCAGGTATGGGTTATCCACCACCGACTCGAACGCGGTTCGGTAGCCCAGGCGTTCACCAATGCGTTCCGTGAGCGATGTTTTACCTGAACCGATGTTGCCAGCAACAAGGATGAATTTTTTGGGGGGCATGACTCTTCTCCTGAAATATTTTCAATATAAATTATACGGCTGCTAAGCGTAATCGAGTGATTAAATCTTCGAAGTAATCCTAAAAATGAGTTGTCAAGGAGAAAATTTATGATTTGGATAATTCAAGAAGAACTTACAAGATGACCTGCTCATGTGTTATAATCCAACCCGTTAATGTAAGGCCGCAGCAATAATCGAGTTGATTTTGAATACCCTGCCGGTTTTGGAGGGTATTTTTTTTTGGAAAGAGGAATAATTATGCTTCAAACATTTGAAGAACTGGGTCTTGGTTCACAGTATCTTAATGCTGTTACCCGCTTGGGTTATTCGCAGCCGACGCCCATTCAGATCAAGACCATTCCAGAGATGCTTGCTGGAAAGAATATACTTGCTCAATCACAGACAGGAACAGGAAAAACAGCGGCATTTATGCTGCCAATATTGCAGACAATGCAACAGGCTAATGCCGGTATACAAGCCCTGGTTCTCACACCAACACGTGAACTGGCAAAACAAATTTCAGATGCAACCGAAGGTTTTTCCAGGGGGACGGGTATCAGGGTTCTCGCAATTTATGGAGGACAATCCTATGAGGTCCAAACCCGATCTCTGAACCGGGGTGTGGATATTGTTGTGGCTACTCCTGGGCGTTTGCTGGATCTTCTTCGCCAGGGACGGGTGGATCTTGGCAAAGTACGCACTTTTGTTTTGGATGAAGGCGATCAGATGCTGGAAATGGGCTTTATCGAGGATGTTGAACTGATCCTGCAGGAATTGCCTGAAACGAAACAAACTGCATTGTTTTCTGCCACGCTGCCTGAGCCGATTCGAAAACTGGCGTCCAAATATCTGGAAAATCCTGTAAAGATCGTGATTTCTCCAAATCGCCTGACCGTTGATGAGACAGAGCAGCGGTTCTATCGCGTACGGGAAGAAGCCAAACTTGGTGCACTTACATGTTTATTGGAAACCGAAGAAGTTACGAGCGCACTGATCTTTGCGCGTACAAAAGCCAAAGTGCAGGATCTGGCGGACGAACTGCTGCGCAGGGGATTTTCGGCAGACTCGCTGCATGGTGACTTGAATCAGACTCGCAGAGAGACTGTATTAAATCGATTCCGGCAAGGCGGTGTGACACTATTGGTGGCCACCGACGTGGCAGCCCGCGGATTGGATATTTCGGATGTATCGCATGTCTTCAATTATGATATGCCAGCCGATGCAGAGGATTATGTTCACCGTATTGGACGCACAGGACGAGCAGGGAAAAAAGGGATTGCCATCACCTTGCTTACACCGCGCGAACGCAGCAGGATGAATCAAATTCAAGCTTACACACGGCAACCTGTCAAAGAAACGACGCTTCCCAGCCTCGACGAGGTCCAAGAGAAACGCGACGCAAAGTTCCTGGAGAAAATATCCGGTCAGTTATTGGTTGGCGTAACCCCGGCAGAAAGAAACTTCCTTCAAAAGATGCATGAAAACGGTCTGTCGATAGAAGAACTGGCGGTTGGTTTGATTCGATTGTATCGAAAGAATGAAGGAGAAATATCCGTACAAGACCTCTCCGGTCTACCTGGTAAAGAACAATCTCCTTCATTCTCAGGCAACTCTCCAAAGAAAGCTCACACGAAGAACATTTCAAGGGTTGATAGCCTGGAAAATTGCAAACCCGGTGTGGAACCGGGAATGGTACGTCTCTGGTTGAACTTGGGGAACCGAAATGGGTTGCGACCCGGCGATATTGTGGGAGCGATCGCGGGCGAGGCTGGAATTCCAGGGAAGGCGATCGGGGAAATCGAAATTCGATCCAATTATTCGCTGGTGGATGTGGCTGAATTGCATGTAAAGAGCGTCCTTAAAGCCAGCCGGGGTAGTTATCGGATCAAGGGAAAACCGGTGATGGTTAAGGTTGCAGATTATTAATCCGCGATATTTCTGGATGAAGAGTGATGATACCTCCGAAAAGATGCGAAATTATACCGGGAGCCAAAGTACTGATTGTTGAAAAACAAAATCAACGAACGAATGTGATGACCGAGGGAATTGTTCTCAGAATATTGACAAAAAGCTCGAGCCATCCACACGGCATCAAGGTCATGCTGATGGATGGTAAAGTGGGCAGGGTCCAGCAAATTATCAAATAATTAAACCGCCGATGGAGAAAGACCACCGGCGGTTGCTTAATCACTATACTCCAGTTGATTACTTGGTTAATAATATGCCTGCAACCAATCCAGTACCACCATGGACTGAGAGACCGGGGGTAAATTCAGCCACGACTATTTCACTGGGTAATTTCAATTCATTTTGGAGACGTTTCTCAAGTTCCGCAGCTCCTGCGGGATTGTTGATATGGGTGATACCGATTTTCAAGATCTCTTTCCCCTGGGCAGATTTAACCAACAAATTGACCAAGCGATCCATGGCTGCCCTTTGGGTGCGCACCTTTTCAAGGAGAGCGAGTTTGCCGTCAATAATTGTTAAGATGGGGCGAATATTTAAAAGATCGGCCATTCCTGCAGCCATTGTGCCAACGCGCCCCCCCATTGCAAGATATTTCAGAGTGGTTAGCGCACCATACAGTTGAGTTCTAACAAGTAATGATTTTGCGGTTTCAACGGCATCCTCGTGACTACCACCTTCTGAAACAATTTTTGCGGCAGCCAGCGCCATGAATCCCTGGCACAGGGATAGAGACTCGGAATCGATCACGCTGATCTTTTTTCCGGGGAACTCTTCTGCAGCTGCAATTGCGGATTCATATGTACGGCTGATCTTGCTGCCCACGCAAATGCAGATGATGGATTCCATCCCATTAGTGAAGGCATTTTGAAAAGCCTTTTCAAACGCGGCGGGAGAAGGGGCGGCAGTGGTGGGAAGCTTTTTCATAGCGTCTATCTTTTCGAACAATAACTTATCGTCGATATCCACACAGGATTGATAGACTTCGTCATCGAAATGAATTGTAATTGGAACCTGAATGATCGAATACCTGGTTGCCAGATCTGCGGGGAGGCTAGAATCGGTATCTGTAATCACTTGGATTTTTGACATAATCATCACCTGTTCAATGAAATGAATGAATGTAATTTTATTATACACAATCCGCCAGAGGATTCGTAAAAGGATTGTGCGGCTGGATTATGTAAATGACCTTTTTCCAATAAGGAGTCATGGTTCTCTCGTCATTATGATTCTACGTACATGGGGAATAAATATACGATAAAATCAAGAGTAAAGTTTTATCTACGAACGGATAGCGAGGAAATCCTTTGGCATGAAGAAATTCAGGTTGTTGTGGGTTATTCTTTACTTTGTTGTGGTCACCGTTGTATTTACCTACCCACTTGTTTTTCATCTCATGGATTCTACAATTGGGGGATACGGCGATAATATCTATTTTGTGTGGCTGATCAAGTGGTACCAGGGTGTAATATTTGAGGGTAAAGGTCAGATGTTTTTCAATCCATGGATGAATTATCCAGATGGATGGAATCTTTCCACCACAGATACCACTGTGGCTTCTGCACTGCCGGGAGTACCCATCAGTCTTCTGCTCGGGCCTGTTGCGGGGTATAACGTTGCCATGCTGATCACCTTCATCCTTTCAGGGTTGTTCATGTATTTATGGGCACGAGATTTGACCAAATCTGAGGGGGCCGCACTGGTAGCTGGCACCATGTTTGCCTTTCTTCCTTACAGGATGGCACATTTCATTATTGGACACCTCAACCTTAGCGGCACTCAATGGTTCCCGTTGTTCTTTTTTGGTCTATACCGCCTGCTTAGAAGCGAAAGGAAACTGGATCTGAAATATATATTGCTGACCGCGCTGTCATTGGGCGCCATCGGATTTACCTCAATGTATTACCTTTATATGACTTTGCTGATTAGTGGCATCTTCATCGCTTCGTTCCTTGTCTTTACCAGGTTTCGACCGTTGCGCAGCAAGCAATTTTGGCTTAACGCCGTAATTACAATCGTGTTAGCCATACCGTTGGCATATATGTCGATCAAGCCGTTTATCGACCTTTCACGCACCGGGGAGATCGCCAGCCGTTCGATCGAATACGTCAGCATGTACTCCGCCAGCCCAACAGACTTTCTCCTTCCAGCGTCGGACCATTTTATTTTTGGTGCAATCCTGGCAAAATTCCTTGATCGTTCCCTGTGGATCGAGGGTTCGTTATATATCGGACTGGCGGGAATGGTGCTCTCCATTATCGCCCTGGTTACCGCAAAACGCTCGGAGCACAAATCTTTCATATTGGCAGCAGGGGTAGTGATTCTGGCTGCGATCGTGTTGGCATTTGGTATCGACCTGCATTGGAATAATCAGCATATCATCTGGAACGTTCCGCAGTTTTTACAACCGTTGATCAAGCGTAGTGAAACATATTTATATATGCCCTCTTATTGGTTATTCTTCAAATTGCCGTTCTTTTCCAGTATGCGTGCACTAATGAGATTCGGCGTCTTCGCGCTTGTATTTACATGCATCCTCTCTGCGCTTGGCTTTCAGTGGCTTTCCCACAGGGTGATAGGCGGAAAACGGATCGGACTGACGATCTTGGTGATCGGCTTCATTCTTTTCGAATTCTACCCCGGTTCTTATGCCAGCCAACTTCATCAACCTGTACCACGGAAGGTCGATCTCTGGTTGGCTGACCAACCGAACAATGGGGCAGTGGTACAGATGCCTTTTGAGCAGTCGGAAGACCAGGCACAGCTTTTCTATACAATTTTCCATAAGAAACCGATCGTTGGCGGATTTTTCAATGCGAACCAGCCGGCACAGTACCTGAGAATCAAGCCCATAATGACGCGTTTTCCCCTTCAAGATGCGATCAAAGAATTATCGAGGCTGGGGGTTGAATATATCGTTGTCGATAGTAATGCATATGAGAATTTTGATGAAATCCAAAATACCATCGAAGGTTCAGGGCTGCGGCTTCTCTCCATTCAGGATGAACAATATGTTTATGGATTTGCCCAATGAAGACTGATAACATAATCGAAAATAGCACCTCAAGATTGCTCAACCATCGATTTCTTTTCTTCCTTTTCCTGGTAGTGGTGTTGGTATTTGCAGTGATTCTGATGGATTACGACATGGAGCAGGGCCCTTGGGCATTCAGTGATTCGGCGCAATACATTATTTCGGGGAAAACCTTGATCACGGAAGGTCACCTGGGAATTTATGCACCTGATGGTCATTTTATGCCGCTCACGCTGCATCCTCCACTATATTCGATGATCCTGGCTCCATTCACTGCGATTAACGTTGATATTTTCGTTGTGATCAAATGGTTGAACATTCTATTTTTCTGTGGCACCATCGCCATTCTCTCTGTGGGGATATTCAAGACCACCGGCATGGCGGTTTATGGGTTGATGGCAGGTTTCATGTTCATGGTCTCGACCTCGTTAATCAAGATTTTCGACGGTGCCATGTCTGAACCCTTGTTCGTGATTTTGTCCGTATTCAACCTGATCTTATTAGTCTGTTTCCTGGTAAAACCGGCGCGCGGGACCTTTTGGGGAGCAGTAATCACGGCCGGACTGGCACCCCTCGCGCGATATATCGGAGTTGTCAGCATCGGGCTTGGCTTTGTTCTGCTGCTGGTATTTTCGACAGGCACACGCGGAAAACGGCTGCTCAAGGCAGCAGCGTATAGCGTTATATCCGCTTTGCCGATCATTGCCTGGTTTGTATACACATATCTTCAAAATCTCAACCTGGGGTCGCGCACCTTAAATTTAAATATCGACCTGGTAAAGGCTACTGGTTTTTATAAAAATGCGCTGATGGAAACCTTTGCCAACTGGCTGCCGTTTGCCAATAGCTGGTTCCCGACCTGGGAGAATAAGTCTAATGCGCTGCTTGCGTTTGGTTCGATCACCCTGGTGATTTTTATTCTGGTCTTGTGGAAGTGGATCAAGACGCGCGATGCATTTGGGAAAGTGATGATCACATTGATCTCTGCCAGCGGACTGTATATCATTGGATTTCTGGCATTTTTATGGGTCACATTGTTTTCCTCCATTCAGCCGGATTATAACGACAGGATGTTATCGCCATTGCTACCCATGATATTTATTTTGCTATTTGGGGTTATCCTGGCAGGCATCAAGGCTTTCAAAATCCACACTTTCTTTTACCTTCTTCCTGTGATGGTGATGATCGTTCTTGGAAAATCCAACTGGATCATGACCATGTCGGTTGTGAACGACCACCACGTCAATCAACTGGGGTACGCAACCCCGGCATGGAGAGGTTCTCCATTGGTGGCGGGTGTGAGGGACCTACCGCCAGGGTTGACCCTGTATTCGAATAAAGCTGATGCAGTCCTGATATATACGAGCAGGTATCCGAATTCCGTCAAGTTACTGGAAGCCAATGCGGTACAAGTTCCAACTGCACAAACAAGCAGCATTCTGGAGGAATCCAACGGAGGAAGCCCGGCTGCCTTGATCCTGTTTACCCGAACATTGTCTGGAGACGGTCCGGAGTCACTGAAAGGATTAAGTCCTGAGGTGAGCGCAAAGTTGGAGGGCATCGACCCTTACCTGGCCACACCGGATGGAAATATTTACCTGATCATGGTTACAGCTGCCGACGGTCAGTCTCAATAGTAAATGAGTGTTCCTTGCGGACCGGTAAAATAAATTTCCGGTAAATTTTGCCGATTTTCTATTGAATTCATTTTTACTTCTTGCTATGATGGTTGGTACAGACAAGAAAATTCTACCGATAAGGGCAAACCTGCCGCGAGACAGGGGCGCAAAGTCATGGATCTGAACCTTCAGACCGCCAGACTGCCGGGAAAGTGAACGGCAGTCTGTTGATTTAATCCCAGATGAAAGGAGGAAAAAATCAGTAGAGTCATTCATTAGCTCTGCCATGAGGAATAATCCAATAATCAATAAAAGGAGAATGGTATGAAAAAGACAGTCATGGCAATGCTGCTCACATTGATATTGGTATTCAGCCTGATCGGCGCGGCGAGCGCGATCACGGATGGAGAACTCGATGGAAATGGTCATCCATATGTTGGTATCATGGTTGCCAAAGATTCATCTGGTGCGCCGCAATGGCGCTGCAGTGGTACATTAATCGCACCGACAGTGTTTCTGACTGCCGGGCACTGCACTGAAGCACCGGCTGCGTCTGTGGAAATCTGGTTCGATAATGACATTGAACAATACAAAATCCCCAATCCAGCAGACCCAACTAAATATATTTATACAAACGGTTATCCCAATACGGGTGAGGTCAGCGGCACACCCTATACCCATCCTGAATATAATCCCAATGCCTTTTTCTATCGCGATCTTGGTATCGTGGTTCTGGATGAACCTGTATACATGGATACTTACGGTGCTCTTCCGGAACCTGATGTATTGGATACACTAAAGTCCAAACGCGGTTTACAGGATTTGACCTTCACGGCGGTGGGATACGGTTTGCAGATGAGCTTCCCGGATGCTGCGGCGTGGAAGGAGTCGGCTCTGAAGATTCGCATGGTTGCCCACCCAAAATTGATCCAGATCAACGTTCCCGGGTACGTGGGTGATTTCTCGCTGTTGCTCTCGAACAATGCCAAGACCGGCGGTACCTGCTTTGGGGATTCCGGCGGCCCGAACTTCATCGGGAACACGAATGTTATCGGCGGGGTGACCTCTTTTGGCAAGAATGGCACCTGCGGCGGCACGGGCGGGGTCTTTAGAGTGGACCGATCCTGGTCGCTTAATTGGATCAATTCATTCCTAGAGTAATTCGGCTGTAACTCATTTATTTCGGGGCTGTTCGCAAGGGCAGCCCCGTTTCTGCTGCATTATTTTGAGAAGTAAAAATAAATCCCGGTTTGTGTTATTTGATCTTGAAGTATTCCATCCAGCGTTCGGGGGCATGGAGGGGAACGAAGCCGCCATAGGAGTGGTAGAGTTCCTGGGCGTCGCGGGTGGAAAAGAGGAAGCGCCGCATGCCATGTAACTCAGGGTGATTCATTACGGCATCGAGCAACTGTTTGCCGAAGCCTTTGCCGCGGTGTTCAGGGATGATGAACACATCGCACAACCAGGCGAAATGGGTATAGTCGGTGACTACGCGGGCAAAGCCCACCTGCTGCGATGAAAGATACATGCCAAAATTCAACGAGTGATC